>JBHHZX010000322.1:0-4552 GCA_046758265.1 Phycisphaerae bacterium | reverse complement strand
TGAAAGCCGCGCGCGCTCCAGAGGGCGGCGGCAACGCCCATCTTCGCGGGAAGGCTGTAAAGCCCGGCCTGCCGATCAAAATCCACGTCCTGGCAGGCGTAGATCAGGTCAAAGCCGGCGATCCAAAAGGTCACCGCCAGCATCAGCAGCCAGGCCGGGGCGCCAAGCGTGGCGGGGTTGATGGCGATCCAGGCAGCGACGGGCGCAGAGGCGATCGCCGCCCCCAACACCATATGTGACCAGCGCGTGAAACGCTTGGTGTAAGAGTAGAAGCAGAGCAAACCGATGACCGGAACGCTGAGTATCAGTGGCCAGGCGTTGCCGTCCAGCCACAAGAAGCCGGCGCAGCCCAGTATGAAACACGCGCAGGCGGCGAGGAAGAACAACCAAGCCAAAGCCGGGCTGATTCGGCCGGTCGTCAGCGGGCGGTGGGCGGTGCGGGGGTTGGCGGCGTCGAAGCGTGCGTCGGCAATGCGGTTGAAGGTCATCGCGGCGCTGCGCGCCGCCACCATGCAGAACACGATCAACCCGAACTGGCCCCAGCTCGGCAGCTTGGGTCGGGCGGCGAGAAAGGTCGCCAAGACGGCGAACGGCAACGCGAAGACCGAGTGGCTGAACTTGATCATTTCGCCCCAGGTGCGCATGTTCGAGACGACTCGACGCATCGCTCATTCCGTCTCATCGGCGGAGGCGTCCGCCGCGGGCTCCCAGCGCGTGCTCAGCGTGTGCGGCAGGCTGAACAGGTCGAGTACGCGACCGACGACGAAGTCGATCAGCTCCTCAATCGTCTTGGGCTTCATGTAGAAGCCGGGGCAAGCCGGGCAGACGATCGCACCGGCCCGGCTGAGCCCGAGCATATTGTCAATTTGGATCTGGCTGAGCGGCATTTCGCGCGGGACAAGAATCAGCCGGCGGGCCTCTTTCAGCGTGACCATCGCGGCCCGCGTGATCAGGTTGCCGCCCAGGCCGTTGGCGATCGCCGCCATCGAGTGGCTGCTGCACGGGCAGATGACCATGCCGGCGGTGAGGAACGAGCCGCTGGCGATACTGGCGCCGACATCGCGGTACGGGTGCAGCGTAACGTTGTCGGCGGGCCGGCCCAGCAGAGCTTCGAGTGAGAATTCACGGAGGCCCAGCTCGTCTATCATCACGCGCCGCGCCGGTGGGGAGACGATCAAGTGTAGATGCAGGTCGAATTCAACAAGGCAGCGGGCCAGGCGGCGGGCATAAGGGGCGCCGCTGGCGCCGGTCACACCCATGACAATCCGCTTCACGGCTTCACCCCGTTTTCCACGGTGCGCGGCTCAAGGACTTCGAGACGTTCGGCGGCTCGCTGGGCCCAGCAGCTCTCGGGGAAGCGTGCAACGATCTCACGCAGCCGCGCGATGCCGCGCGCGCGGCGCGACTCGTCTTCGGCCGCGAGGGCCTGGATTTCCAGGTTCGCCAGCCGGTAGAGTGCCTCGGGCAGCGCGTCCCCGGAGGCAAACGTCCGCAGGCAGCCCTCGAGCGCTGCGACCCGCTCGTTCATCTCGGGTAGCGCGCCGGCCCAGCGTACGACGAGGTTGTCGTAGAGAACGCTGTCGTGGTAGCGCTGGGCAAGTCGCTGTAATTGCTCGAGGTAGCGGGCGCGGCGCGGATCGAGCGCGGCGAGTTCCACGAGGGCGGCGTTGCCATACTGTGGATCGTGGCGGTTTTCGACGATCAGCTCGGCAAGCCGGCGCACCTCGCGGCGGTAGGGTTTCGGCTGGAAATCCAGGCTGCTTTCGGGGGAGGCCGCGGCCAGCAGGTGGCGGTGCCGAGGCTGCGTGGTGCTCGGGCCGTTGGCATGGTTTGGGGCTTCATCGAGCACGAGGCGCAGGTTTCGCAGAGCCTCGTCCACCTCCCCGGCGCGGAGCTTGAGTTCCGCCAGCCGCAAGGCCGCGATGACGAAAAACTGAGAGTGCGGATATTGCTTGAGAAGCTTGAGCCAGACCTGCTCGGACTCCACGTGCGGGAAATCGGTGTAGAGCTCGCGATATGGTTCATCCCGCGCCAGTTTGGCCTCGTCCAGGCGGGTATCCAGCACGCGGGCCTGAATGTAGAGGACGCTGGGCACGTAGCGGCTTTGCGGATAATCGGCGATGAACTGCTTGCAGGCCTCGTTGGCCTCGGAGCGGTCGGAGAGGAACGCCGCCAGGAACCTGCGGCTGACGGTTCGTTTCAACTCGCGGAGCTTCTCGGGTTGCAGGCTCCACAGCCCCAGCAGATCAGAACGGAGCTGTCCGCTGAACGATGAGTCACCGATAGCGTCGGAGATCAGGTCGAGGATGGCGTTTTGGGTCTCGCGCGATTTCAGGACGGGTTCGAAGCGTTTGGAAAGGGGACCGTATTCGGCCTCCAGAACACGATAGGCCAGCTCGTCTACGCCGACAGCGGCGTGGAAAAGAACCAGCGGCGTGGCGAACATGACGGCGAGGACTGGGGCGATGGCCCCCGGGCGGTAGTTCACCACGCGGGCGATCAGCAGGACGGCGCCCAGCATCACCGAGGCAGCCAAGATGGCGAGCAGCCAAGGGGCGACCAACAGGGACTTCTGCGCCGGGGAGCCGTAACTGGCCAACTGGTCAGGGGTGCCGCGGGTCGCGAGATAGAGATAAAGCAGTACCGGTAGCAGCCCGGCCAGCGCCGAGCCGAACCGAAAACTCATCCGAAACGGGCGCACGGACGCCAGCAGGCAGCTTGCCAGCAGCGTAACCGCGAACCAGGGCATGTGGGCGAACACCAGCACCGCCGCCAGAAACGGCAAGGCCGATCGCAAGCGGTAGAGGATCGAGACGACGATTGGCACGGCGACGATAACCGCGACGACCAGGCCGAGCACGATCGCGTGCAGGGGGACGTCGACGACGTTGATGGGGGCCAGGATGAAGTCGTTGAGGTTGGGCGATGCCGCATCCCAAAAGCGGGCGGGCGCGTAGTAGCTAGACGGTGAGAAATCGAATGCTCTCGCCGCGTGCAGCCAATGCGCAAACGCGCATAAGCCGCAGAACAGCAGCAGGTTGACCACCAGCAGAACGATGGCGCGGACGCGATACTTGGGTTGAGTCCGCGACCAAACGTCAACGATCTGCGGCTCGCTCCGCGCGGCCGGACCGCTAGTGCCGGCGCCGCTTGTCGCCGAGGCGATGGTCGCTCCGGCAGTGCTCGACGCTTCAGTGGCATTCGGCGAGCGGGTACCGGAAGTACTTGCGCCGCCGGCTTCGTTCGGAGCGCCTTCACCTGTGGACGGCGTATCAGCCCGTACCTCGCCCATGAATAAGCATGCTATCGCGCCGGGTGGGGGTTGCAATCGGCCGTGGAGCGCTCCGGACGCCCCCCCTCCCCGCCCGCCCGGCCGGTTCTCAGCGGCCGGGCGTTGGTTCCTGAGAATTGCGGTCGTTGTTGCGTTGCCGGCGACCGGACGGCTATAAGGTGCCGTGGAACCGGATGAAGGGAGATGCGATGCGGACGCTATTTATGCTGCTGCTTCTGGGCGCGGTCGGGAAGGTGTGCAGTTTCGGCCAGCACATTGATCTGGCCAGCAATTATCCGGCGGAACTCGATACGTCAATGACGCCGCGCGGCTACGAGTGGACGTGCGAGAACGACGACGTCTGGTCGCTGCGCTCGTTTTCGTACGCGTTGGAGGAGCAGCTTGCGGTCACGTTGGGACCGTCCACGGTTGTGTTTGGGAAGCACGACACCAGCGTGCTCTGGGCGGCGATCATTCCGGAGAAGCCGGGCAAGCTCAAGGCGCCGGGCCCTGGTAATGGGAACGCGGTTGCGCACGTCTGGCTGCGCTTTCATCCCAGCCGCGTGCGCGAGCTTTTTCCGCCGGAGACCGTGCGCGGTCCCGGGACCGCGGAGAGGCGTTGGCCGGGCGAGCGGATCGCCGCCTGGAAGATGCGTGGCTCCTGGCAATCCAACGGTCTGCCGATGATACCCAGCAAGGAGGCCATCACGCTCGACCTCGACACACCCAAAGGTGTGCGACGGTTCTTTGCGATCGACGCGGCGGCCGGCACGGTCGAGTACATCCCGGCGTTTCAAGCGCGCGCCTTGCCGGAATCTGAAGAGATTGAGCGCGAGACGGCGCTTAAGGTCTTTGACGAGGTATGGGAGGCATTCGACCGCGAATACGCGATGTTCGCCATCAAGCCGGACGTGGATTGGCGCAAGCTGCGGGAGAGGTATCGCCCGCGGGCGGCGGCGGCGAAAACCAGCTACGAGGTCGCCGCGGCGGTGTCCGAAATGCTCGCGCACCTGGAGGACCTGCACGTCTGGGTTCGCGCCGGCTCTGAGTATCTTCCGGGGTATACCCGGCCGCGGCCGCTCAACGCGAACTGGCAGGCCCTGAAAGTGGTCTTCCCCGACCTGGAGGACACGAAGCGGGACCTGGCGTGGGGACGGACGGCCGACAACATCGGGTACGTCAATGTCTACCGTCTGGGTTACGGCAAGCTCGCCAAGGCCTTCGACGAAGTGCTTGAGAAACTGTCGGGCACCTGGGCGCTGATCATTGATCTGCGCTTCA
>JBHHZX010000321.1:0-4576 GCA_046758265.1 Phycisphaerae bacterium | reverse complement strand
CCCGTAGGCGGGAAAGAAGTTCGGCTCGGTCTCGCCGACCGCCACGTAGTGCTTCAGCTCCAGCGCTCCCGAACGCACCCCGCTGGTGATACCAGGTCCGGGCTGAAGCTCGAACGAAAACAGCGCCGTCACGGCCTCCCCGTCGAGCGGCCGCTCGTCGAACCGGCCTTCGAGCCGCAGCCGCTGCGGTGCGCGATCGGCGAGCTGCTCTTTGAGGTACGCCAGCGCAGATTGTTCAAGGCCGTGAATGTTTGTGTCGCCCACGGTCCACCTTTCTTGGGATTGTATGCTGACGGAGGACGCATCCCGGTCTTGGAGGCAGGCGCATGACTGGGGGCCTGCTTTACCGCCTGCCATACTCGAGCTGGGCGAGCGCGGCGGCGCCGATGATGCCGGCGTCGTCGCCCAGCGTGGCGAACTCGATGCGCGGGTGGTCCTGCGCGATCTGCCACGCCTGGCGCTGGAAGTGCTCGCGTACCGGCGCCAGCAGTTGCTCGCCGGCCCCGATCAGCCCACCGCCGAGCACGACCACTTCGGGATTGAGCACGTGCTGTATGTTCACGCAGGCGATCGCCAGGTAAAGGCACGTTTCGTCCCAGATGCGGGCCGCGAGCGCATCACCGCCGCGGGCCGCCTTCCCGATGTCCGCCGAGGTCAGCGTGTCGCCGGCCTCGACACGGGCCTTCAGCGGCGAGTCCCCACCGGCCTGCAACGCTTCGACGAACCGCTCGGCCACGGCATTGGCTGAGGCGTAGCGCTCCAGGCAGCCCCGCTGCCCGCACAGACACGGCCGGCCCTCGGCCACGACGATCGTGTGGCCGATCTCGGCCGCATTGTCGAACGCGCCGCGCTGTAGCTCTCCATTGAGAACGATGCCGCCGCCGATGCCCGTCCCCAGCGTCAGCATCACCATGTCGCGCGTGCCCGTGCCCGCGCCGGCGACAAACTCACCATAGGCGGCGACGTTGGCATCGTTGTCGAGGGTCACCGGCAGCCCGGTGGATTCGCTGAAGCGCGCGCGTAGCGGAATGTTCTTCCAGCCGGGCAGGTTGGGCGAGGCGTAAACGATACCCTCTTTGTGCGACATCGGCCCGGGGGTGCCGTAGCCGATCGCCGCGATGTCCTGCTTCGCGAGGTCGGCGGCGGCAATCAGGTCATCAACCAGGCGCACCAGTCGGCCGAAAACGTGTTCGAATCCGCCGTCCGCTTGCGTTTCGATCGACGTGCGGTGGACGAGCCGCCCCGCGGCGTCGGCCACGCCGGCCTTGATATTGGTTCCGCCGAGATCGATTCCAATCGTGAATTCGCCGGGCAAGGTTCAGGCTCCTTCGCGGGCCGCCAGGATGATCGAGCACATTATGCTGGTGGGCGATTCCGCGGACAAGCCGTGCTTTTCCGGACGAACTGACGCGCGGCGAGATCGGTCCGGCCTGGCGTCAGTCGGCGTCGTTCAGATGCAGTCGGCCATCGATCACGCAGCCCGCGATCCGCAGGTCGAGCAGCGACTCGCGTGGCGATTCGAGCGGGTCGTCGTGCCAGAGCGTCAGATCGGCCGGTGCATCGATTGCCAGCGTGCCCGTTCGCTCTGGGCCGCCCACCGATGCCGCCGCGCCTGTTGTAAACCCCCGCAGGACCTGTTCGACCGAAAGGCGCTGCGCGGGGTACCAGCCACCGTCGGGATACCCCTGCTCGTCCGTCCGCTTGACCGCCGCGAACAAGCTGCGGCGCGGATCGATCGAGTCAACCGGGACGTCCGAGCCCATCGCCAGGACCACGCCGGCATCCAACAAGGAACCATACGGGAAGGCGTTACGCGCGGCGCGCGGCCAGTGCCGCTCGGCAGTGCGAACGTCAGCCAGAAGGTGGCACGGCTGGACCGATGCGGTAATCCCAAAGCGGGCCATCTTTCGGGCGTCTGCCGGGCGTACGCATTGGGCGTGCTCGATCCGGTGCGGAAGCGGCGTTTCTTCAACGCGCCGCGCGGCGCCAATGGCCGTGATTGCGTCGTGTACCGCACGGTCACCGATGGCATGGATCCAGAGCGCCCAACCGTGTCGGGCAGCTTCAACCGCGAGCTCGCGCAATTCTCCACCTGCCACGACCGGCACGCCGCAATCGTTGCCGCGCTCGGGATAAGGGTGAAACATGTAGGCGGTCTGTGACCCGAGAGCGCCGTCGGCAAAAACCTTGACCGCACCCAATCGCAGCCAATCGTCGCCCAACCCGCTCCGCAGACCGAGTGCCAGCGCCTGCGGCAGGCTTGCCGACGGAATGGCGTGCACGACACGGATTCCCAGACGGCGGTTGCGATGCTGGCGCTGCAAGCGCGCCAGCGACACGGCATCGTCCATCGAATGCACGCCGACGATGCCCAGCGACCAGGCCGTGCGATACGCCTGCTGCAAAGCGCGATCGACCGCGCGCAGGGCCGCGGCATCCGTTCGCTGGGCGAACTCCCGTACCGGGTCGGGCACCAGCTCGATCACCGTTTCCTGAACGATCCCGGTTGGACGACCGCGCGTGTCGCGTAGGCAACGTCCGCCCTTGGGGTCGCGGGTTTGCGTGGTAATGCCCGCCCGCTGAAGCGCCAGAGAATTGAGCCAGGCAGTGTGACCGTCGCGACTGCGGACGAGCGCCGGCCGATCAGGCACGGCGCGGTCGAGGTCGCGGGCGCTCGGCAGACCTTCCGGCCAGATGTTGTAATCAAAACCGCAGGCGACGACCCAGTCGCCGAAGAACTTCGTACGGGCTTGTCGCCGAATACTCGAGAGGGTCTCCGCCAGCGATTTTCTATCGGACACGTCGATCGCCAGCGACCGGTGCAGCGCCCAATAAAAAAAGTGCGTGTGACAATCGACCAGCCCCGGCGTGATTGCGCCCGCGCCCAACTCCACCAGCTTCGTGGCGCGGCCCTTCAGCCGGGCAAGCGTACGCCGACTCCCCAGAGCGACGATCCGCCCGGCGTGGGTTGCGACCGCTTGGACGGGGCGCAGGCGCGGCCGAAGGGAGTAGCATCGTCGTGCGAGCAGGATCAAGTCCGGCTGGTGACTTCCTGGCTTCATTGTGCCGGAATTATCAGCCCAGCCGGCCACCCTGGGCAACCGCCGTTGCCGCCGTGCGCAAGGCGATGATGGCAGGACCGCAAGAGTATGTTCGAGACGGCGTAACGACCCGTTCGCCGATTCAGCGCGGCATCAGGTTCGCTGGCAAAGGACGAGAAAAGCAAGGAGCAGGCTGCGACGACCGGGGTGTTCGGGCCGAAGGGAAGGGGGGTCGCCGCGTGGTCGCCTGCTCCTGTCTCTTGTTGCGCCTCTATGAGAGCAACTCGTGTGCCAAAACGCAACCCGTTTTTTTGCCTGGCCAAGCACTTTTCCGGCGCGTCGCTCAGTGCGATTTGGGCATTTTCCGCAAGCGGCTGGGGGTTTTTGCGCACGGCCGCGCCAATGCGATTTGTTCTCGGCCCCGCTTGATTCTTCGCACGAACGTATCTAATCTTCAAACGGACCTCGGCGGCGATCCGCGCCAGCGGCGCCGATGTAGCTCAATGGCAGAGCACGGCTTTCGTAAAGCCGGGGTTGTGGGTTCGACTCCCACCATCGGCTGTCTTTCTCCCCCACCTGATCGTGAGCCACCGCGGCACACCCCGCCGCACGAGTCGTCTTTACGCTTCGCCGCACGGGGCCGCGCGCCCGGAAGCTTGTGCGTCCGCAACGTTGGGCGATGTCGAAGCACGAAGCCGACATGCTTGGTGGTCGTCGCTCGCGCGTCGATTACGCCCGCAAACATTTTTGAAAAAAGTTTCGCGCGCCGCTGTACACTCGGCGAAAGCTTGCTATACATTTAAGCTACGAAAGCGGCGCAAGGGCGCTCGCCAAACAAATGAATCGCGGTGGCTCTGAAAACGAGCCGCCGAATTGATGGAAGGTCTCAAGTGCGCCACGGCTGGACCTTCCATCTTTTCTTGCGACGGGAGCGGGCGACCCTCACCCCGTTCGGCATCCCACCATTATCTTACAGGCTTTTCTTCGCGCGGCGCGCGGGCTGCCGCCGGACCCGTGCCGCCAGGTACCGCCGTGGCACCGCGAAGGAGCATGAAGGCGCCGCGCGCGGGAGAAGGACGTTCGTTGCGCGACTCCGTTAGGTCTATCCCCTCCGTGGCCGCCAGGCAAGGGCGTCGCAGTCAGCCCGTCATTTCGAGCAGCTTGCCCACCAGCTTGCGAACACCTTCGTACACGGCCGCGGGCCCCGGCCCGAGCATGTACGCCGGCGTCGAAACGATCTTGTTCTCTTCGTCCAGGGAGAACTCGGTGACCGGGCATTCCTCGTGCACGCAGCCCATTTTGCCGATCGCCCCTGCGGTGGCGGTATCGTTGCCGATCGTCAGCTTCGCTTGGACGCCGCGCTGACCGGCGATGCGGGCCAGCAGCGCGGGCGCGATGCAGACGGCGCCAAGCGGCTTCTTTTGTTCGAGCATGTCACCGACGAGTTTCTCAACGTCCGGGGCCACCCAGCATTCGGGTCCGTCGTCGGCGAAACTGCATAGGTTCTTCGCCGCTCCAAAGCCGCCGGGCAAGAC
>JBHHZX010000320.1:0-4649 GCA_046758265.1 Phycisphaerae bacterium | reverse complement strand
CACCCGGTTTTATACGGGCTCCGAACCCACACGCTTGGGGAGCTCTCCGATAAGGCGTCCCGCCTGTGCGGATTCAGACGCTCTGCGGTTCAAATCGGTTTGCAATTTGCGCTGCCGGCGTTGTAGAGTAGGTGAAGAATGCCGAGATCCATCCCACAGGGTAGGAGGAGCGTCCCGATGCGACACGCGCCGACGGTCGTTTTCGGCTGGATTCTCGCGGTGAGCGGTTTCGCCCAGACCGTCTACAACAGCACGCCCGACTGGGTTTCCGCCGACACCCGGCGCGGCACCGGTGGGGCGCTGGTCGATCTCGACCGCGACGGCTGGCTCGACTTCGTCGTCGCCAACGGGAACGACATGGCCCGGCAGCGGGTGGCGGTCTACTACAACCGGGGCGACGGCACGTTTCCGCCCACGCCCGATTGGCTGTCCGGCGACCAGGCCTACAACGGTCATCTCGACGTGGCCGACGTGAACGGCGACGGCTGGCCCGACGTGGCCGTCGCGGTGCTTGGCGAGTTCTACACCATCGATAACGCCGCCAAGCTCTACCTGAACAACAACGGCGTGCTCTCGTCGCTGCCGGACTGGCAGTCGACGCAGGAGGCTAACGCGTTTGGCTGCGCGTTCGGCGACGTGAACAATGACGGCCTCCCTGATCTAGCGGTCGGCACCGGCTGGAGCTACAGCCCGCAGCATTTCTTCCCCAACTACGTTTACCTCAACGTTGGGGGCATGCTCGAAAACAGCGCGAGCTGGGAATCCGACGATACGTGGCACTACATGGGCGTGCTCTGGGTCGATGCCGACGACGACGGCTGGCTCGATCTCGTCGGCGTCGCCAGCCTCAGCGAAACAAGGATCTACGCCAACCTGGGCGGTACGCTGGAAACCACCGCCTCCTGGCAGACCACCGACAGCAGCGACCAGGACGCCATCATGGCCACCGCCGGCGATGTCACGGGTGACGGCTGGCGTGACCTGTTCGTCACCGACAACACGCAGCTTTACGGCAGCGGCCGCTTCCGCCAATACACGGGGCTGCCAAGCGGCTACTTCGAGACGACCTATAGCTGGAGCTACTTTGACGGGTACGGTTCGGCCGTCGCGCTGGCCGACGTCAACGCCGACGGGCTGCTCGACCTCGCCACGGGGGCGTGGTGGGACCGCACGCGGCTGTTCTTCAACAACGGTACCGGCTTCGGCAACTCCCCGAGCTGGAGCTCCGGCGTTACCAGCGTCATTGAGAAAATCGTGTTTGCAGACATCGATAACGACGGGTTGCACACCGCGGTTGAGACGTTCCCAGGCGATGGGCAACGCCGCTTGTTCTATCTGGATCGTCAGCCGATACAGGAGATCACCTCGGTCGACGTGGACGGCCTCGACGTGGTCTTCGACTACACGTACAGCCGCGAGCAGGGCTGGATCACGGTCGAACTGACCCCGGAGGACTACCTGGAAGTTCGCTACGCTTACTCGAACCGCCTCGACATGGCGATCACGAACTGGGACAACACCGTGGGCAACTACGTCTATTACAACCAGCTCGGCTGTGTCGGCGACCTGGACGGCGACGGCGATGCCGACCTGAATGATCTCGCCATCCTGCTCGCCGACTACGGCTGTACGTCCGGCTGCTCGGCCGATCTGGACGGCGACGACGACACCGACCTGAACGACCTGGCGCTGTTGCTGTCCGACTACGGCTGCGAGTAGCCCGGCGGGGTGGCACGGCCGTGTCGGCCGTGGGGGCGCAAGGAATAAATACGAATCGGTATCAGTGTGAGACGGGCAACGGCCGCTGCTTGTGCGGCCGGTTGATCGGGCGGTAGTACTGGTCGCGTTGCTGCGGGGTCCAGCCGGCGTCGGCGATGAGACGACGGATCTCCGCCTCGTCGAGGCGAAAGGTCGTGCCCGCTGCGGAGACGACGTTTTCCTCCATCATGACCGAGCCCATGTCGTTGGCGCCGAAAAACAGCGCGAGCTGCCCGATCTTCGGCCCCATCGTCACCCAGCTCGACTGGATGTTCGGGATGTTGTCGAGGTACAGGCGGGCCAGCGCCAGCATGCGCAAATACTCGTTTGCGTCGGCCAGTTGCAGGTGTTGCCCGTCGGGCAGGTAGTCGGGACGAGCGTAGCGGGGGGCGTCGGCCGGCGACAAGCGCCTGCCGTCGGGAAAAGGACAACAGACTTCGGATCTCGGATTTCGGATTTCGGATTGTCCCGGGTCGGGAGAATCCAAATCCACAATCCCCAATCTCCAATCCGCAATCGGGAGCGGCTTCCAGCGTCCCAGCGGCGTACCCTCCGGCTGAAACGGCCAGTGGATAAATGCCGTAAAGCCCCCGGTTTCATCCTGGAGCTCGCGCAGCCGGCGCATGTGCTCGACGCGCTCCGCGATCGTCTCGATGTGCCCGAACATCATCGTACAACTTGTCTTCATGCCGAGCTTGTGCGCCTCGCGCATCACCGCGAGCCACTCGTCGGTGAGCGTCTTGCCTTGACCGATCTTGCGGCGGACACGATCGACGAGGATTTCGGCGCCGCCGCCGGGGATTGTGTCCAGCCCCGCCTCCTGTAGCCGTTGCAGCACGTCCCGCAGCGGCATCTTGAAGACGTGGTGAAACGCCCAGATCTCCGGCGGGCTGAAGGCGTGGATGTGGATGCTCGGGCAGTGGCGTTTGATGAATCGCAGCAAATCAAGGTACCACTCGAGCGGCAGCCCCTGGCCGCTGGGATGGCTTTTGTCCGGCACGAGGCCGCCCTGCATCAGGACCTGCGTGCCGCCGATGTCGATCAGCTCCTCGATTTTCCGGCCGATCTGTTCGTAGCTGAGGATGTAGGCGTCGTCGGCACCCGGCTGGGCGTAAAAGTTGCAGAAGATACAGCGGGCGGTGCAGACGTTCGCATAGTTGATGTTGCGATCGACGACGTAGGTGCGGTACGGCTCGGGGTGCAGCGCCAGCGACCGCTCGAACGCCAGCTTGCCGAACTCGTGGATCGACAACTCGTGATACGAGGCCAACGCGTCGGCGTCGCTGATGCGCGAGGCGAGTTTTGGGGTTGGTGTTGCTGCCATGCTCGCCTTTCACACCGTCTCCTGCGCCAGCAGGTCTTCTGGCCAGGAAATCTCGGCATCGGCAGGGACGATACCAGCCTGCGCGCACAATCGGCCGAACAGGTTGGCGCCTTCGATGCTGCGCGCGTCGAGTGTGAAATTCAGGCGGCGGGTCAGGTATCGCCGCGCCAGCTCGACGGGCCAGCCGAGTTTGGGGCCGTGTGTTGCCGCAATCTGCGCCGCGCGCGCGACGCCGCGGTCACGCGCTGCGGAGAGCAGTTGCGCCAGGCTGGTCTCACGCGCCCGTTGATCCGCGCGGGCTGAAGCCCGCGGCTCTTCTTCGCGGCTTGCGGTGCGACACGCCCAGACGGCGAAAACAAATGGCAAGCCGGTATGCTGCCGCCACGCGCCGCCGAGATCAACTTCGTACGCGAAGCCGCCGCGACCGGGGGCGACCACCTTGTCGCCGATGAGCAGCACGGATTCAAGCTCATCGAGGCTTTCCCGGCGGGCCTCAAGCGGTCGAAGCACCAGTTCGCGGTCGTACAATTCGCGCCAGAGCAGGCTTGCCAAAGCGACCGAAGTGTGCGACTCGTTGTCGACCCACAGCGTCCGCAGGCGATCGGGCGGAGTCTGCGAGAAAACGCGGACGGTCATCGTCTCGCCGTCGCAACCGATGCAGGCGTCCGACAGCACGCGGTAGCGGCCACCGCCGCGCAGCACGTCCACGATTGGGACCAGGGCGACGTCTACCTTGCCCGCCTCCAGCCACTCCGGCAGTTGGGCGGGTACGCCGTAGCGCAGCTCCACCCGGTTGTCGATGTTGAGCCCCGCGATCAGCGGACGGGCATTCAGAAACGCAACGACGCCGAGGCGGTACACGGGGTTGAAACTCCGCGCGTTTGTGATGCTCGCCATTGCAGGAGTATAATCCGCCCCCTGACCGGCCCCTAACGACACCGGGGCCGTTTTCAAAGTTTCAAAAGGTGTGAAAACGCGGGTTGCGGCGACACGGTCCCAGGCCGAGGTCGACTCGCACCGCCGGCAGGAGGAGTTTGCCGATGAATCCGGGGCCCTGGCCTTTCCGAACTTTGGCCGGCCCGTCTGCCCAACAGCGGAGCGAGGAAACTCGGTGGGCGAGAGATTCGTCGGGCCCGGGGCCGCCAAGGGCTTGTCGGTCCGTGCTGCCCGGCTGCGTTTTCCGGCATCCGCACTGACAATCCGCGTTTGGTGGACCAGCGACATCCTGCCGGTCGGCTTGCGGCTAGAATAGGACTTCACTCGCGCGAGATGTAACTTTCGAATGGAGGTCATCATGCCCAAGGTTGGTGTCTTGCTGTCCGGCTGCGGTTTTCTGGACGGAGCCGAGATCCACGAATCGGTGTTCACGCTGCTCGAACTCGATCGGAGAGGCGCGACGATCGTCTGCTGTGCTCCCGACATCGATGTCAAACAAGTCATCGACCACGCGACAAAGCAGCCGACCAGCGAAACCCGCAACGTCCTCAAGGAGTCCGCGCGGATCGCCCGCTGCGAAATTACGGACGTCGCCAAGGTCCGGGCCGCCGACCTCGACGCCCTGGTCTTG
>JBHHZX010000319.1:0-4655 GCA_046758265.1 Phycisphaerae bacterium | reverse complement strand
CCCGACGCTACATCAAACTGAGAACCGCTCTAGTCGGGCAGGTCGAGTCCTCGACCCGATCCCAGACATTTATGGGAGCATTGAATTCTGGTATGGCACCTGGCTCGAGCCGTACGAGCACCCGACCACGTTCGTGATTCCCGAGCGCCCGGCCGCGACATCGACTGGATTCTGCACGTCAACCCGCGGCTGAAGCACACGGGCATGCTGGTTGTCTTCAATCCGCTCGCCGAACCCGTGTCGAGAGCAATCTCGCTGAATCTCCACTACGCAGGCCTCACCGACGTCGGCATGATTCGCGAGGGAGAGGGCATGTCGACTCGGTATGAACTCAATCGGCGATACGGCGTCGAACTCCCGATCAGAATGCCGCCCCGCGCGTTTAAGTGGTTCGTCATCGAATGACGTCCGTTTGCGGAGGCGGATGGCGCGGCGATCGACTTCGACCGTCTGATCCCTGAGGGCAAGCTCGCCGACCAATCCGAACTCGCTCGCCTGGCCCACGTCACCCAGCCCCGCATGACACAGATCATGAACCTGAACCACCTCGCCCCGGACATCCAGGAGCAACTGCTGTTCCTGCCGCGGGCAACAAGCGGACGGGACCCGATTCGCGAGAAGATGCTCCCGCCGATTGCCGCCGAGATCGACTGGCGAAAGCAGCGCCGCCGCTGGGCGAGTATCCGCGCTACCCCAGGGGGTCACCGACCTTGATTGCGCCATTCGGGCAGCGGATTGGCCCCCCGATTGGTGTGATGATTCTGGTTGGGCTCGGTGGCCGTCTCTTGAAATGTGGCTCGTTACAACACTCATCGGGCACCCGCGCTCAGGCCCATAAACAGTGTTTCCACAGGTAGTTAAGACCCCGAGCGTGGCTCAGTTGCGACACAGCTTTCGATACGCACTGGGAATGGACCATTTTTCTCTCCTCAAGGCGCAGCGCTCGGCATTTCTGCGCAGGTAGGTGAGTGAGGCCCGATCGTGCTTTCGCCGTTTGGAGCGAGGGGGGGTGGCTATGAGGGCAAGGGCTTGGTGCGCAGTCGGTTGTGTGCCGTACCGCGAGCGGCCGCTCGCGACCCGAATTCGTGAATCTGCCGCCGACGCGTGCCAAGACGACGGATGATCTGGAATCGCGCGAGAATCGGTAGAATGTAGACGGTCGCGTAGGATGTTCTTCATCTCGCTCTCGCAACGCGTGACGTGCGGCGGCACCAGCAACGGTGTTGAGATAGACGAAACCACGGCTGACTCGACGCAGACGCAGCGCTTGCTCGAACAGGTTCAAACGGGAGATTCCACGGCGTTCGAGCGACTATTCGCACGGCACCAGGACTACTTGCGGCGCATCATCGAGATGCGCATGGACCGACAGCTTCGGTCTCGCTTCGATGCTTCGGATGTATTGCAGGAAACCCACCTCGAAGTGTCCGAGCGGCTCCAGGAATACCTGGCGCGGCGAGCGATGCCGTTTCGCCTGTGGCTGCGCAAGACTGCGCACCAGCGTTTGCTGCGGATGCGGCGAGCGCACGCCGAGGCGCAGAACAGGGCGCTTAGCCGTGAGGTGCCGCTGCCCCACCGATCATCGGTCGAACTCGCTCAACAGTTGCTGGGAACGGGCACGACGCCGAGCGAACAGATTGGTCGCCGTGAACTGGCACGATGCGTCCGTGCGGCGATGGGGCAGCTCGCTGAAGCCGACCGAGAGATGTTGCTGATGCGCAACTTCGAGGGGCTGACCGTGCGTGAGGTCGGCTGCATCCTGGATCTCGACCCCGGCACTGTCAGCAGGCTTCACGGCAAGGCGCTTATGCGTTTGGCGAAGATTCTGCTCGAAAGCGGTTTCACGGAGTCACAGCTATGACGGATACCGCGTACTCGGCTGGCGTTTCACATGAATCGCTGATGGGACAGATCGCGGACGAGTACATGAACCGCTTGAACCGCGGCGAGCGGGTCGAGATTGATGAATACGTGGAGCGATACCCTCAATTGGCGACCTACATTCGCCAGGTGTTCCCCGCCTTTCGCGTGATGCGGGTATCGGCGTCAGAAATGGATTCGAGCGGCCAAGCCACGGAACTCGAAGCCAGCACGGTGGGCCGATTGGGTGACTACCGGATCATTCGGGAAGTCGGGCGCGGCGGGATGGGGATTGTGTATGAGGCCGAGCAGGTTTCGCTCGGGCGGCGGGTCGCGCTGAAAGTGCTGCCGTTCGCCGCCGTACTCGATGCCAAGCAGCTTCAGCGGTTCAAGAACGAGGCCCAGGCCGCCGCGCAGCTTCACCATACGAACATCGTCCCCGTCTTCTCGGTCGGCTGCGAATGCGGCGTGCACTACTACGCCATGCAGTACATCGAGGGCAGCACACTCGGCGACGTGATCCACGAGCTGCGCCAAGTCGAATCCCCCGATGCCTCCGGTAGCGCCCGCCGCCCGTCGCCGACGAGCCGACCGGTTGCAAACCGGTCCCACAGTGGTAGCGTCGGCCCCCCGCGGCCGACGTCGAAGAGTGAAAACCTCGAGCTCGCCGACAGCGGCGCGGCTCAACTCCCCGAAGAGGTTCCCGCCGCCGAGGGTAGCAGCGCCGCGCTGGAAGCGATCGCCCCGGAGCACTCCACCAAGAGTCCGGCGTTCTTCCGCTCGGTCGCCAACCTGGGCGTGCAGGCCGCCGAGGCCCTGGAGCACGCCCACGAGCTCGGCGTCGTGCACCGCGACATCAAGCCCTCCAACCTGCTGCTCGACACGCGCGGCAACCTGTGGATCACCGACTTCGGCCTGGCCCGGCTAGAGAGCGACCCCGGCCTGACCATGACCGGCGACGTGCTGGGCACGGTCCGCTACATGAGCCCCGAGCAGGCCCTCGGCAAACACCTCCTGCTCGACCACCGCACCGACATCTACTCGCTCGGCGTGACGCTGTACGAGCTGCTGACACTCAAGCCCGCCTTAGACGGCCGCGACCGACAAGAGCTAATGCGAAGAATCGCCGACGAGGACCCGCGCCTGCCGCGCCGACTCAACGACGCGATCCCCGCCGACCTGGAGACGATTGTCCTGAAGGCGACCGCCAAGGAGCCGGAGCGGCGCTACGCCACAGCGAAGAATCTGGCGGAAGACCTGCAACGATTCCTGCTCGACAAGCCGATCCAGGCCAAACGGCCGACGCTGCTGGAGCGCGCATCGAAATGGTCACGCCGGCATCGCCACCTCGTCGCTTCTGCCGTAGTCGTGCTCGTGCTGGCGGTGGTCGGCTTGTCGGTCAGCACAGTGCTAATCTGGCAGGAGCAAGCCCGCACCGCCAGCGAGCGCAATCGGGCGACCCGCGAGGCGCGGGCCGCCGAAGAAATCAACAACTTCTTCAACAGCATGCTGGCGGCCGTCGATCCGGTGCGGTTGCGGCGCTATTCGGGCTTCGCGCCTGAGCACACGGAGCTGCCCACCCAGACGGTTACGGACGGCGGCCGGAAAGTGTCCGTCGCCGAAATGCTCGAGTTGGTGGCGGACCCGGAGGAGATCAAGCGACGTTTCGCCGGCAAGCCCGATCTGGAGGCGCGCGCCCGCGAAGCGATCGGGATGACCTTCCAGAGCCTGTCCCGGCCGGCCGACGCGGAGCTCCACCTGCGCGCCGCCCTTGCGATTCGGTCACGCACGTTGGGAGATGATCATCCCGACACCCTTCGTACGAAGCTCCAGATTGCCTACCTGCTGTGGAACACGCGCAGGTCGTTTGGCGGAAACGCCGAAGAGCTGGCGCGAAGCGCATACGACGGCATGAAGCGGAATTACGGCGACGACCATCGCGTCACGCTGACGGCAGCCCGCGTGCTGGCCACGGTGCTGACCGACCAGCTCAACTACGACGAGTCCGAGCAACTCTATAGCGACGCGTTGCAGAGGCAGACGGAGTTGTTCGGCGAAGCGGACCACGATCGTCTGGCAACGATGCTGGACTGGGCCGTCTCCAGCTTCTGGCAGCGAAAGCTCAGCCGCTGGTCCCGGCTGATTACGGAGTTGCACGACATCTGCGAGCGCGAACTGGATCCGGACGACCCGTTGTCGATCCGGGCCCGCGTCGACATGGGATTCCAGGAGTTTTTCTGGCGATACAACGACTTCGGCCACAAGCGATTCCAAGAAGGTGTTGAAGCCTGTGCGCGCGTGTTCGGCGAAGACCATCACTGGTACTACTACACGAAGCTGTTGTATGGGGCGACGATGCCTCTGGAACAGCGGGAAGAAATCTACTGGGAAGTCCTGGACGGGCTGGAGCAGAACTACGGCAAGGAGCAGTTCCAAACGCTGCAGGCCAGGGGTTACTACCTCCCCGCCGTGCTCGTCGAGCAAAGTCGCTTCGACGAAGCGATTCACATGGCCAAGGGAGCCCTCCAGAGTTGGCTGCGTTTGCGCGAGCCGACCAACCCCAGCGTGGTGATCCAGCAGTACTCATTGATCGGCGCCCTTGTCCGGGCCGGGCGGCTCGAGGAAGCGCGGCAACTGACGGAACAGTATTTCGAGATGGCCCGCGCACTCGTGGATCGACCGGATGTCCATACCGATATCGCGCTGATCTACTCCTGGCTCTTGCACAGTACACCGTTCGACGATTTGCGCGACGTGCGCGAGCTGTGGCGCGATGGCAAGGTCGCGGGCGCCGT
>JBHHZX010000318.1:0-4688 GCA_046758265.1 Phycisphaerae bacterium | reverse complement strand
ACCTGCCTCACAGAGGAGGTGCTCCTTCACCGCGGCCATGCATTGGGCCGCGCGGTCCGGCGGAGCCACATCATTGAGTACCGCCCAAGTCTGGGCGTTGAGAAAGATCTTGCCGACACGGTTTTCTACACTGCCGAGCTTCGAGCCGTCATCGAGCGTGGCCCGGAGATACCACTTGCCGTCCCAGCCGTGCTCGTTAATGGCGGCGATCAACGCCCTACGGCGCCGTTCGAAGTCCACCGCCAGCTCTGAAGCACTGGCAGCAAGCTGCCAGTGGCACGCGGCCTTCGGCGTTTCGGCGTTTCGGCGTTTCGGCGCTAGCCGTCGATAGATTTCGGCCCAGTCGGCGAGCAGACCGACCAGGAAATGCCCGAGCCAGATTGACTCACCGCGCCCTTGCAATCCAACCGCGCTTAGACCGTCGTTCCAATCCCCCGCGCCGATGTACGGCAACCCCCGCGGACTTGTACGCGCGAACACGCGCTGAAACGCCCGCCGGATGTGCTCGACGAGCGGGTAGGTCGGTGCGTCGGCACGGCCGGTACGGGGCCCGGCCGCTACATCGAGCAACGGCGTTTGATCGTCCAGGATGCTCAGGTCGCCGGTTTCCTTGACGTAGTTGGCGGTGACGAACGCCAACCACAGCAGATCGTCCGTCGTGCGGGTGACGTGGCCCTGCTCGGAAAGCGGGTGCCACCAGTGATAGACCGACCCGTCCGCGAACTGATGGGCGGCGTGCAGGTTGATCTGCTCGCGACAGCGCTGCGGATCGATCGTCAGCCACACCTGCGAATCCTGCAACTGATCGCGGAAGCCGCACGCCCCGCTTTGCTGGTAGTAACCGCAACGCCCCCAGAGCCGGCCGGAAATCGCCTGATAGCGCAGCCAGTCGTTGGTCAGGTAGTTGACGGAAGGCTCGGGCGTCTCCACGCGATGCGCCGCGAGCCGCTCGCGCCATAGTGACCGGACCTCCTCCAAAGCGCGCTCCATCACGTCCAGGCCGACCACGTGGTCCAGCAAGCGCTCAACGGACTCGCGCGACTCGGCGACGGCCAACCCGTAGCCCAGCCGCCGGCGCTCACCGGGACGCATCTCGATCACGCAACGCAGCGCCGCGATCGGGTCCTCATGCCGGCCGAAATGGGGCTTCCACCGGTCCTCTTGCAAGGCCTTCGGCAGCCTGAAGTTGCCGTAGCGACCAAGGAAGGCCGTCTTGTCACCCTGGGCGGCGTGAATCGGCTCGGTGCAGGCCAGAGCGCTGACGTAAGGAAAGTCGGTGTTCCAGTGACCGTAGCGCTCGGATGGCACTTCCCACATATGATTGCGAGCAAAGATCGCCCGGTGTTCGGCATCGAATTCCGTTTCGATGAACAGCCTATGGAATTCACGTCGGGGCGCGGGGGCGACTCCACAACACCATTCCAGAAAGGCGCAGATCTCCAGGCGACGCGGGCGATCCGTCAGATTGTGCAGCTCCACGCGCCAGAGCTCCACGGTCTCGCGCGCATGGCAAAACAGCGTCCATTCCGCCCGGAGGCCGGCGAACTCCGTCGCAAACGTCGTATACCCCAGCCCGTGGTGACAGGCGTATCGATCGAGCTTTGGCCACACGGGCACAGGCGACAGCGACCACGCTTCGCCGGAGTCCACGTCGCGCAGGTAAAGAAACTTGCCCGACGAGTCCCGCGTCAAGTCCTGCCGCCACCTTGTGATGACGGCGAGCTGCGAGTTATCGACCCAGGTGAAACCGCTGCCCGTCTGGCTGATCGCCAAGCCGATGCGCGGGTTGGCGATGATGTTTACCCAGGGCCGCGGCGTTTTGGGGTCGGTAATGATGTACTCGCGGCCGTCCGGCGAGAAGCGGCCGTACCGATTCGACACCAGGGCCGACGGCTGGCGTTGCTCGAGTGTTTTTCTCCCCGTTACGAGCGTACTCATCGGTCGGGCTCTCCGAAGAAGCTGACTCGATCTACGCTTACGGAGCCTCCTACTTGGATGGTTGAAAGCGCTTTCACACCGTAAGTGACCGCGGACGTGAAGTCAATCTTTTCCTGGGAGCCACCGCCGCACGCCGGGTTATTGGACGGCAAGAAAGAACTGGCCGCCGGCTACGGCCGCAGGCGCAGGCGCTTCAAAGCGCGCTGCACTGTGTCGTGCTGCATGAACAGCTTCCAGATCAGCCCCGTTCGCGCATTCTCGATGGCCAGCAGCATCGGGCCCTGGTCGATGCCGACGTAGTCATCGCACACGAAGTCCTGGTCCAGATTGAACGAATCGACAAAGCCGTAGCCCCCGCCTTTGGGATCGCGCCACACGAGCGGCTTGCCGTCGGCGCCGTTTAACGACCGATACGCACGAATCGCGGCCAAGCTCTCCGCCGGCGCAAACATGATGGCCGAGGCGGCCGCATACGGGGCCAGCGTGCCCTCGAACCATTCGTCCTTCTCGCTGAGATTCGGACCAACCCGGGGCACGATGTAACCGTCCCGAGCGGCGCAGGCGCTGAGCCCCCAGCGATCGGGCGCCAGCGTCTTGAAACGCCGGGCCTGCTCGATACAGCGCCGGCGATGCGTCATTACCGCACGCCTTGAGTTCTCAAACCAATCGACGCGTGGAGCTTCGACTCCGAGACGGCTGGGATCGTCCGGCCCTAAACTCCCGTAATCGATCCAGCAGTGGCTGAAGAAATAGGTGAACAGCGCTCCCGGCCACGATACCACATACGGCGGCATATCCCGGTAGCGCTTGATGGGGCGCTTCAGGCGGTAATAGACTTCCGGCTCGACTGCATAATCCGGGTTCGGAGAGCCAACGGCCAGCAGGTAAATCAACCGCTCCTCGTCACTGGCGTTCCACCAGCGCCAGTCCAAGAACCTGCCGGTGCCGTCAATTGTGTCGGGATCGTCGGGCTTCCAGCCCATCGACAGAAAGCCGCCCGGGGCCCCGGCGTAGGCTTTCCAGTTTGTCTGGGCGATCAAGCGATCGACTAGCGACTTGATATCGCCACCGAAGTACTCGGCGGCAGGAATCGCGCCAGCGACGAATAGAGCATGGTCGACCGTGCTGGCGAGGATCTCGAAACCCTCCCTGGACAAGCCGGCGGTGCCTACGTCGGGATAGTGCAGGTAAACGCCGAACTTCTTGTTGTCCTTGCGTTCGATGAGGGATTTCAGCACGGTTCGCGCTCGCTCGAGGCCCTCCTGTCGGGTAATCCAACCGCGCTGCACCCCGATCGGCAGCGACGAAAGTTGGAACCCGACCGCCGCGATACTCGAAACGGGCGCCTTCTGCCGATCCTTGACCAACTTGGCCGGCGTGCCCACTTCTTTCCAGAAATACGCGAAGCAGGCACACTGGACCTCGTCCAGCAGGGCCTGATCCGCGGCCGTGAAGCGATACTCAAGCGCTGCCTTTGTTTCCGGCGAGCGCAGAATCGCATCGGTGGCCCGCGCCTGCGCGAAGGACGCCACGCAACCGGCGGCAAACGCAAACGCTTTGGTAACAGGAAGTTGACAGCTCACAGGGGGAAAGGATATGGTCTACTGAAAGCGCTGTCAAAAAATACCGGGGACGCAAGGGCCTGGGAGCAGGCCATGCCCGTTTCAGTTGCGGACGTCGCCAAACGCGCAAACGTTTCGATCAGCACCGTCTCGCGGGTGATCAACCGCCGCGAGCTGGTGAATGAAAAGACCCGCGCGCGGGTGGAAGCGGCCATCCGGGAGCTGGGTTATCAGCCCAATGCCTTCGCGCGCGGTCTGATGCTCCGCAAGAGCGAGATCGTGGGCCTAGTCTTGCCGGACCTGCACGGTGAGTTCTACTCGGAGATCATCCGCGGAGCGAACCTTCAGGCGCGCGAATCGGGGTACAACCTGGTCGTCTCCTCGGCCAGGGACGGAGACGATAGTCATTCGCTCTTGAACGCCATCCAACAGCGCACCCTGCTGGACGGCGTAGCCGTGATGGTCTCGGAGTTGACCGACCCGATCCAGGAGGTCCTGGCGGACTTTCGGCTGCCCTTCGTAGTGCTCGACGACGACGTCGAGGGCGCTCCGCATGACAGTGTGCTGATCGACCAGGCGCATGGTGCAATGGCCATGATGCGTCATTTGGTGGACGAGTGCAGGGCGCAACGCATCATCTTCGTCGGCGGTCTGGAGACCAACCTCGACACGATCGCGCGCTTCAAAGCGTACCGGCAGGTGCTTGCTGAATCCAGACTGCCGTTCTCCCAGAAGGACGTCTACTACCTGGACTATCAATACGAGACTGCCTACAAGCTGGCGACGCAGCGCGTCCGTGAATGGGCAAGTCCAGGCTGTTGCGTCTTCGCGGCCAACGACGAGATGGCCGCGGGAATCCTCGCCGCCGCGCTGGCCGCCGGCCTGTCCGTGCCCCAGGATTTGGGTGTGGTAGGCTTCGATGATACGCGGGTGGCGTGCATGACCCGCCCGCCGCTGACAACCGTCCGGGTGCCGATGGCCAAGATGGGCGCCAAGGCCATCGAGTTGCTCTGCCAACGCATCGCAGATCCGCAGCGGCCCCCGGCGCGGATTTCCCTGCAACCTGAATTGATCGTGCGCGAATCCTGTGGATTCGGGACGCCGAAATCAGTCCGTTAAGGAAGCGACCCGGACTGGTTTTCGGGTAGCGTCGGGTCTCCGTGCCCGACGACGCAAACGGAGCAACTT
>JBHHZX010000317.1:0-4711 GCA_046758265.1 Phycisphaerae bacterium | reverse complement strand
GGAGCGAGAGACTGGACGCACATGGCCGCGAACGGCAGCGGGTGCGCGACAGGCCAGAAATGCGATCTGCGACGTCAACCTGACCAGGGAGGTATGAGATGCCACGCAGCATGGAAGAGTGCCACGAGTTGGGTCAGCACAAGCGCATTCCGTGGCGGCGCTGTCCCCTTTGTAATTATGAGCCCAAGTGGGTCACGCAGCACCGATCGATTCGTGACCGCCTTGTGTCTGATACGGCGCTCCGCAAGAGGTTGGCTGCCGAACCGCACCCCAACGACCGCATGGCCGCAAGAGGCCACACGCGCCTTAGCTGGGCAGAGTCGATGTTTCAAGCGGGTCACGCTGAGCGGATGGTGGTCGCTTATTACATCGCGACGTTGAAATGAACGAAGCGGGAGTAACTAGCTAGGGGGAAGCCATGAATTTTGAAGTTGCCGAGCTACACAAGGCGGTGGACCGATCTACAGCGTGAGTACCCGTTGCTGCAGACCTATACCTTTCGCGTCAACGGGCGGCTCAGGCGGCGGGCTGGCCAATGTAGGTATGACATCCAGCGCATCGAGGTTGCCGAATGGGTCTTCGCGGTGCCTGACGAAGCAATCGACACACTCTTACACGGAAGCGGCACATGCCCTTGCCCTACGTGACAATGACCCAGGGCACAGTTTGATATGGAAGCAATGGGCGGAGACGCTAGGAGCCCGTCCGACCCGCTGCTAAGGAGAAAACGAGTAGATCCTAGCCGGCGTTCATTGGATTCACTCCAAGGTTTTGGAGGGCACAGTATGAACAAGAGCGACAAGCATGAATGCGAGAGCGATTGGCACCGATGGCGGGATGACCCGGAAGGCCAGCGTGCGGGCGTATCGTTCGAAACCTGGCGCGCGTACATGGCCGAGCGTCGTGCCAAGGAATTGGATCGGACGGCGGAGGGAACCGTGAGCGCCATGAGGCGAGCGCCATGCGCTGGTCGGCGCATTTCGCGCAAGCAAAGGAGGTATCAAGTGGTCAGGGGTCTAATAACCCGAACGCCGAAGACGCTAGACGATGCACTCTACTCCGCGTCGTGCTACGCAGCAAGTGCGGAGGATGGCAGCCGCACGGTGACAATTCTGGCCGCGATCGACGACGAGAACAACGAGCACTATCGCGTGGAAGACGGCCGGGTGAGCCCGCGTCGCGGCGACGCCACGGGGCTTGACTGGACGGTCGCCTACTACGTCGAGGCGGGTCAGGAGTAACGACACCGACCATCGCGACGTTGAGGGAGTTGGTTCTGTCCGGCGTTCATTGGACCCGCTCCAATCTTTGCAAGGGAGGATATAACCGATGCCTTGGATCACCATCACCAACGACTTTCACGACACGCGCGTCCGCGTGCGCGCCCACCATGGAGTGCCGCTTACGCCGAGCGAGGTATACCACGTGCGGCGCGCTCTCTGCAACGTCACCCACTGCGTCTGCGGCGGCGCGCTGAACGAGCGAGGACCGCAGGAGGTCGAGATATCGACTCCGCGTTTTGACGAGATCGTACTGTGGCCACTGCCCCAGGATAGGGAGGAATGAACGAATGAAGACCATCATCACCAAGTACGTCGGCGAGTGTCGCAAGTGCGGAGCCAACATGCCGGTCGGCTCGCGAGCGATGCATGAGCGCCGCGTGGGCATGTTCTGCCCCGGGTGCGCCCCGACCGACCCGGACGAGATCCGGCGCCACAAGCAGGAGGCGGCCGATCGGCGCACCGACCAATACGACGAGTGGGCGGAGAAGCGCGAGGCCGAGGCCATGGCGCAACTCAACAGTCAGCAAGACCTCCGACACGATTGGGCGTTCATCACTCAACCAGGCCACATCCCTGCTCGCGCGCGCATGAACCAAGCGGACGAAACGGCCTACCGCTCGCTCGAGAAGGCCGCCGAGTTTCGGGCCAAGGCAAAGCGGCTCCGCAAGGTCCGCGTCGCGGGAGACAAGGAACGCGAGCGCGAGGCGAAGCGCGAGGCCGTGCGCGCATGGCTCAAGGTCGGCCAGATCGTCGACACGAGCATGTACGGGCGTGGCAAGGTCGCGAAGATCAACAAGAAGACGGCGACGATCGAAGGGACGGGCCAGAGCGGAACCTACAGGGTCAACGTCGACCTGTCGTGGCTGAGCCCTACAGGATGATGGCGCGGTTCAGTTTTTCAAAAAACACCGATCCGTTCGACCGCTGGGGTTACATTTCCCCCGGCAACATTGTATAATGGTACCATCAGGGGGGGAGACATGCAGACCACCGCCAACACGGCGCCGGCTTGGCCGCCAGGGCAGATACTCGACGTGTTCGCCCTGTTGGGTTCGTCGGTACATCACTACGTGGTGCCGGGCAGCCGCGAGTCGTACTGCGGGATCGCCCGGCCGCCATACAGGGCCTTCGTCGCCAATCGTCGCCCCTGCAGATCGTGCCGTCGCGTGATCGCGGCACGGCATCGGCCGGCGCCGAGCGAAGAAGGAACGAACCCATACCGTGACGCGGCGCGCATGCGCAAGGCCGTTCGGCTGACCGACGCGCTGGACGGCGCGAACGTCGCGTGGGAAACGGCTGCCGACTTCGGCGACCGCCAGTGGAGGGTCGTTGCACAGGTCGTGGGCGTCAACGCGCCGAGCGAGGCGACGCGCGACCTAGTAACGCAGATGTTGGCCGAGCGCGAACGCGCCGACGTGCTCAGGGAGGCATGATATGCCTCGCATGTACCGGACCGCGCGTGCGGCCGCGCAGGCATACGCTGGTCGCGCCGCATGGGGCCGCGTCAAGGACAAGCTGGCGTACGAGGATCGGCTGGTGCGTCGCGGCGTGATCGTCGAGGCGCCAGCCGAGCTACGGCCGCCGGGCAGGCGCTGGTACGGCCTCTGGATGTTGACCGAACCGCCCGCTTGGCGCCGGCGACGAAACAGGCAGGCAACCACGGCGCAAACGCAGCGGGGTACGGCGTTGCCGCGATGAACGCTCGGGAAGGGTCGATGAACACGTGGCTACGGACCGACGTGCCGAGGAGGGCGTGGTGAAGTGTTCCGTTTGCAGCACCCGCCTCGTCCCACGATTCAAGCCCGGGCGTCGGCATTGTCAGTATCATCCCTGTGCCAAATTGGGTTGCCCGCTGCACCATCCGGCCAAGCATCGGGGAGAAACGTGGGAGGTTACCGTTTGCCGTGGCTTGCGTGTGCGCTATCGCGTCGGGAAAGAACCGTGGCTGCCTGCGTGGGCCCGGCGGAACCAGTGGTCACCAGCGGCATGTCCGCGTCAGGTTGAGACACCATGAAGTCGACGACCATCGAACGACGCAGCACCAGTGCGAAGACGAGCGTGCGGTTCTACGCGAAGCGGTACGAGCCAGCTGGCTGGGATCCTGGCTTTGCCATGCTGATCGGGCTCACCCGGCGCGTGTCGTCCACGTGGTTGTGTACGAAGAAGCTGCGCGCCGTACTCGGGTTCGAGCCGGCAGAAGGCGCGGCCGTCGTGCTGGAGAACGTGCGCGCGAGACCTGCAAGGTCTGGTGACCGGCGGGCAAGAGGCGTGTTTTACGCGACGCTGTGGCCCAGCGGCGTCCACGTCTGCGCAAGGCGCGACGGGGTGTCTAGGGGCCTCATACCGAAGCAACAGTTCCACAGGGCGTTCGGTTTCCTGCCGCCGCTCGATACGCAGTACAGGATCACGTTCACGGCGCGCCAGGACGATGCCACATGACGACGACTCAGCAGCGAGCCGATCTGCGACACCGCGTCGAGGTGCTCTACATGGCGCACCACCCAGCGGCCGCGAGCCCGCGCGGCTGCGTGACCTGGCTGGCCGATCAGCTGTGGCTCGCGGGCTCGGAAACGGTGAGCCGCTGGCTGATGCGCGGCCCGAACGCGCGCGGCCCATCGCGCGCCAACCTGCGCGCGATCATCATGCTGGAACGCGCCGCGGGTCGCGCGGCGCTCAACGACGCCACGGCGCGGCATGCCGCGTGGATGTCACGCGACAGATGACAGGAAAGTCTTAGATGCGCATGCTAACTGCCAAAGAACGCGAGGATTGGATGCGCAGGTGGGTCGATTCATACTGCGCCAGGCCCGAGATCGATCTGATCAACCTCGTGGACCGCTACGAGTACACGTTGCAAGCTGTCGAGGCCCAACTGGACCAAGCAGAGCAGGCACTTCGCGAAGCACTGGTCTATTGGCGCAAGCATGAAAAGGGAGACCCAGGCGCCGCGCAGCACAACCCGCACCGAGAGGAAGGGGATGATCTTGCCTAGACCGATCGACGATCACGGCCGCGTGGTCGATCCCGACGTGTTGGGCGACCTGCGGTTCTGGCGCCTCATGTGCCTCGCACTGGCCGCGCTGCTCCTGATCGTTGGGCTCCAGCTCGGCCGGTGCGCGAACGAGCGGCGCGCGCTCATGCGCGAGCTCGGGTACCTGCAGGGCGCGCAGCAGGCGGCCTACGTCGAGATCCGGGAGCTGGCGCGCCGGCTGCAGACGAACGGGCTGATCAACGGAGACGCGCCAGAGGCGGGAGCGTCGCCGTGACCGCAACGACGGCCCCGCGCCGAGCAGAAGCACTACCGATGCCGCGCATTCGCAGTGCAGAGGTCTGCTCAGCATATCCCCACTGGCCAGGGCACGCCCTTGAGTCGCATCGTGCGCGCGAGGAACACATACAGGTATACGGCTATGCCGTGCCGTCACCGG
>JBHHZX010000316.1:0-4727 GCA_046758265.1 Phycisphaerae bacterium | reverse complement strand
CACGCTGAAGGTGACCACCGGACTGCTCCGGCCGGATACGGGTGCGGCGTGGGTCTGCGGGCAGGACATGGCCCGGAAGGGGCGGCGCGCGAAGCAACAGATCGCTTACGTTCCCGATCAGCCGTTCCTGTATGACAAGCTGACCGGGCGGGAGTTCATCCATTTTGCGCGCGACGTCTACGGAGTGCCCGCGGAGATTGGCGAGCGACGGCTCAACGAGCTGATCGTGCGGCTCGATATGGATTCGTTTCTCGATCAGTTGACCGAATCCTACAGCCACGGGATGAAGCAGAAGGTGGCGATTGCCGCGGCGCTGATCCACGCCCCGCGGCTCCTGGTGGTGGACGAACCGATCATCGGGCTCGATCCGCGCACGATTCGGGTCATCAAGGCAATCTTCCGTGAGATCGCCGACGCGGGCGGCACCGTCTTCATGAGCACCCACACCCTCGATGTGGCCGAGGCGGTGGCCGACCGCATCGGGATCATCAACGGCGGACGGCTGATCGCGCTCGGGACGCTCGACGAACTGCGCGCCAAGGCGGCCGGCGGTCGGCTGGAAGACATCTTCCTGCATTTGACCGAGGAGGCCGGCGATCAGCGCCTTCGTAACGGGCCGTCTTCCGGGAGCTGAGGCCGGCGGTGTGTCTGCCGAGCGGGCCGGAACGTGAACACCGGCATGGTTGACACGGGTCTGAGAGATGCGTGAATCCGCGACTGCGAAAGGTTTGGCCGGGGCCGATCTGTGGCTTCTGGCACGCTGTCGGGCCGCGCAGTTGCGCAACCTGGTCGATCAGCAGTTGCGCGACGCGCCCGGGCGGACATTCTTCGTGCTGGTGCTGCTGGTGGGGATCTGGGCCGCCCTCTACCTGCTGCTGGCGCAGGTCCTCAAGCACGTCCATGGCTGGGGGTTGGTGGGCGTGGTCGCCGACCAGCACCTGTTTGTTCATTTCTTCCTAGTGTTGGCGGTGATGCTGGCGTTTTCGAACGCGATTCT
Source organism: Phycisphaerae bacterium (assembly GCA_046758265.1). Classification (GTDB taxonomy): domain Bacteria; phylum Planctomycetota; class Phycisphaerae; order UBA1845; family Fen-1342; genus JALSRY01. Next base: position 3,730 of record JBHHZX010000316.1, on the reverse strand, counting down.
GACGTTCGGCAGCCTGTATGGGCGTGAGGAGGCGGGTTTCCTGCTCGGAACGCCGCTCCATGCCCGCGAGGTGGTGTTCGTCAAGTGGCTCGAAGGGGTCGTGCTGTCAAGCTGGTCGTTCTTGCTGCTGGGCGTGCCACTGATGCTGGCGGTCGCCCAGAACGCACCGGTGCAGTGGTACTACTATCCGCTGTTCCTGGGCCACTTCCTGGGCTTTGTCGCGATACCCGCCTGCCTGGGGCTACTGGCCGCCTGGGCGGTGGCGATGTGGGCGCCGCGGCGACCGCTGGCGGTCGCGATTGCGTCCGGCGGTATCGTGATCCTGCTCGCGATCTACTGGCTCTCCAACATCTCAGAGCATGCCTTGGAGTCCGAAGAGTGGCTGCGCACGTTGTTCAAGCAAATCGGCGTCGTCCAGCAGCCCCTGCTGCCCAGTACCTGGACAGCCAAGGGCATCGTCGGCGCGATGCGGCAGCAGGTCGGGGAAAGCCTGTTTTATCTGGTCGTCGTGCTGGGCAATGCGGCGTTCCTGTCGTGGCTGACGGTTAACTTGCTGGGTCGCTCCTGGTCCGATGCCTACAGCCGTGCGCAACGGGGGCGCTTCCGGCCCACGATTCGGCGCGGGTGGCTGACCGAGCTGGTTTGCTGGGCGCTGTTCTTCTATCTGCCGAGCAAGCTGCGCTGGGCGATGCTGAAGGATCTGCGAGCCTTCGCGCGCGACGCCAAGCAGTGGAGCCAGATGCTGATTATGTTCGGGCTGCTGGTGATCTACGTGCTGAACCTGCGGCGCCTGCCGGTCGATCTGGACAACCCGCACTTCAAGGGCCTGGTGGCGTTTCTGAACCTGACGACGGTCAGCCTGATCTTGGCGACGTTCACCAGCCGTTTCGTCTACCCGCTGCTGTCGTTGGAGAGCCAGCAGTTGTGGTTGATCGAGTTGTTGCCCATCCGCCGCTCGACCATATTGCTGGTGAAGTTTCTGTTCGCGCTGACCGTGACCGGGCTGTCGGCGTGCGCAGTGATGGGCCTGGCCGTGAGCGTCCTGAACTTGCCGGCTGCGTATGCGTGGCTGAACGTGTCGGTCTGCCTTGGTATCTGCGTCGGCTTGTCCGGGCTGTCGATCGGTTTGGGGGCGCGTTTCCCGGTGCTGGGTAACCGCAATCCGGCCCGTATCGCGTCCGGGTTCGGCGGGACGTTAAACCTGATCGTCAGCATGGTGTTCGTGAGTCTCGAAATGGCGGGCGTAGGTTGGCTCACCTTCAACCAAATGAGCAGGTCGTTCGTACTCGACGGCACATTCTCGTCGGCAGGTTGGCTGCTGCTGCCCGGGCTGGTGGTGCTGAGCGTGGCCGTCGCCGCCGCCGCACTGTGGGTCGGCGTGCGTCACTTCGAACGGCTGGAACACTGAAATAACGAGACATCTGCGCAGCTCGAAGGCGCTGCGGCGGATTCTGTCTCGGCGCGCCCGCCCACTATGTGTTTGCCACCCTCGTCGGCCCGGCCGGTCACGGTCGTTGCGAGCAGTACAACGGCCAAGCCTGCCCGTGCCCTGGTAGCGTGTCACCCGGGGCGCAAAAAGGCGGGCAGGGCAGCGGCTGCTGCCCGCCCGCGCTATCGAAAAAGACGCTCCACAGCAATGGGGAGCGTGTTGGCGCCGGTTACTACCGACGGCGCAGCAGCCCCAGACCGCCGAGGGCCAACAGGGCCAGGCTGCCCGGCTCGGGAACCAGGTAAATCGTCGCGCTAGGGGGCGCGGTGACCATGAGGTCGTCGACCCAGACCGTGTCGCCGGGGCTGGAATAGGTGCGGGCTTCGACGATGAGACCCGTGTGACCGTCGGCGACGGTCCAGGACTGGGAGGTTTGGTCCCAGCCTTCGCCCGGACCGTAGTCGCTGTTCCCACCGGCGCTGCCGTTGTAGCCGTAGATGTCAAACGGGTCATCGTTCCAGTGGCCCCAGATGCGGACGGACGGAGAGACGCCCGGCGTGTCGTCATAGCGCCAGAAGCTGGCGTCAACGACATCACCATCGGTCAAGCCGACGATCCAGGCGAGGTAGGCCTGGGGCGTGCCGCTCGGGGAGTTGTCCTCGAGTTTCAGGCTACGGTCGCCGGTATGGACCGGGTCCGGCGCCCCGACGTTGGTCGCGATGATCGGGGGATCGCCGGTTCCGTAAAGCCCCAAGACCGTGCCGACGCTGTCCTCCCACCCGTAGGTATCGGCGTTGGCCGAGACCGCGAGGCAGCAAATGGCCGTGACTGCCGTCAGACTCACGAAGTTCCGCATCATCTCACTCCTCCTGTGGCTTGCCGCTAACCGGAACACACGGTCACGCGCAGCGGCGACGCGCGCCAAGCTTTGTCTCGAAGCGCTAACTCCTGCGAACGCGTCTGCACCGGCGCCTTTCGGCGCGCCGGCGACGAAATAATGCCGTTGAAGGGGCGATCACAAACACCGAACACCGGATCCGTCAATTCGCCGGGGAAATGTTCCTCTCCTCTCTCTCGTTGATCCTTTTACCATGTAGCGCCTCTGAAGGCAACCGATAATCGCGCGGAAATGCGAAGCGGGGTGCGCGGCGCCGGGTATCGCGAGGGCTCCGCTCAATCAGGTGACGTTGGCGCCGGCCGCGGCGGCCTCACGCTGGCGGGCCTGCGTCTCGCCTGGACGGACGGCCGCCGGATCTTCGTGGGCGAGCCGGCGGAACAGCAGGAGAGCCGTGAGCGAAATCGCGATCGCAATCGCGAAGGAGCCGCTGCCAAGGAGTTGGTTCGCGAGCGCCCCCAGCAATGGCATGAGCAGGGCGCGCAGGCCGGTGAGAGCGACGTGAATGCTCATGTACAGATCGACTTGATGCGGGCGGGCAAAATGCAAGTGCCCGAGGCTCCAGGCGATCGTGCCACCCCCGTGCGCCGTGCCCTTGAGAGCCCGGCCAAGGACGAGGATCGGGACGGCGACCCAAAGCAGCGCCTTGCCGGAGATTCCGATAATCAGCATCGTGACGGTAACGCACACGTACGCTGCGATCCAGAACCCGCAGTTGACCACGCGAAAGCGCAGCACGCCGACGCAGTCGAAGTGCGGTGCCCAGTAGCGGATGGCGAACCAGGCGCACAATCCCGGAATCACCTGCATGATGATGATGCGGCCACGGTGCGAATCGGGGTAGTTCACCTTCCAGATCGACGCCTGCAGCGTCACCAGCCCGGTCACGAACAGATGGACCAGGCCGATCTGCAATGCGAACATCCAGCCGCTCCAAGGCCGCCAGTCTGGCGAGGTGCAGGCGGTCGAGCCGATCAAGAGGACGGCACAACTCGTTGGCAGGAAGAGCAGTGGCCGGCGGCGTCGGCCCCGAATCACGGCGCCCCAGAAGACGTTCAGCGCCATCATGAAGATTGCCGCGGCCCACACGATGCTGGTGAGCAGGTCCGAGGCGCCGAAAGTCTTCTTGACGACGATGGCCGCCAGGTTGCCCTCAATCGCGGCGACGGCGGCCATCCAGAGCGTGAAATAGCCCGCTTCGCGCACGTAATTGGGACGGGCCATCCTCGGAATGTCATCGGTGCGGAGAAAGTCGAAAACCCGGTACATGCCGTCGTCCCAAAAACCGCCATGTTAGCGGTTATCAGCGCGGGCTCGGAAGCGCTTCACAGTGCCGGCGCCAGCTAATAACGGGTGACAGAAGACGGCATATCCTTTGACAGTGGCCGGGCAAGAGACGAAAATAT
>JBHHZX010000315.1:0-4742 GCA_046758265.1 Phycisphaerae bacterium | reverse complement strand
AGATCTTCTTCGTGGATTTGCCGCGCGAGGACACGCGCCGGCAGATCTTCGCGATCCACCTGAAGAAGCGCAAGCGCGACCCGGAGCATTTTGACCTGGACGCGCTGGCCGAAGCATCGGAAGGCTTCAGTGGCGCGGAGATCGAGCAGGCGGTCATCTCGGCGTTACACGAAGCGTTCGCGCAAAACACGGAACTCGGCACGGAACACGTTCTCAGGGCGCTGAAAACCTCGCCGCCGCTCTCGGTCACCATGGCCGAGAAGGTCGCGGACCTGCGCGAATGGGCCCGCGGCCGTTGCGTCCCGGCGGATTGAGCAGACACGCGATAGCGCGCCGGCGGCCAGAGTTCCGAGCGTGAGCGAGGGGACATTACATCAGAGCCCGAAGCGCAAGCGACAGATTGGGTGGCCCACGTCTTCAGACGTGGGGGCGCGATTCTTGGTGCGTCGCAGCCCACCCGGGATCAAAATCGTGCCCCCACCACTAAAGTGATGGGCCACCCGTCCGAGCCGCGTGCCATGCTCTCGCTTGCGTGAGCATGCTTTCCCCACGCTGCCCACGCACGGCAACGCGAGCGCCGGTCACGGCACCGACCTAGCTGATCACTCGCGGTCGACGCGGTCGAATCGCGCCTCTTCGGCGCGGCGGCGTTCGGTGGCCTCCTTCAGGGCGCGCTTCTCCTCGCGTGTCAGGCTGCGAAGGCCTTGCTCGGAGACTTTGGCCAAGATGCGCTCGATCGTCTCGGAGTCCTCCTGCCGCTGTTTCATTCGCTTGTGCCACGCACCCGCCCCGTGGCGCCTGCGGGACGAAGCGCCGCCGAAGAGCGACCTCAGCTTGCCCGCTATGGACGACGGGTCGACCGCGGTGCGATGTCGTCCGGAGAGTGAGAAGCCGCCCGAGTACGCCCACCACAACCCAATGATCAGCCCGCCGGCGTGGCAGATGTCGCCGCCGTAATTGCCGCCCCGTGTCCAGATGTTGTAGACGTACCAGATTCCGTACAGGACGGCACAGGTCCGGATTCGGACCGGGAACAGGAAGTACACGTACACCTGCGCATCGGGAAACAGCACCGCCGCGGCTCCGAGCAACGTCAGCACACTCCCGGACGCGCCAACGCCGAACGTCTGCGGATTGATCCACCCGATAAGACCGGCCAGCGTGAGCAGCATGTTGCCGACCACTCCGCCCAGCGTGTAGACGAAGAAGAATTGCCGCCGTCCCCACGCCCGCTCCAACGCCGGGCCCAGAAAATAGAGAGCCAGCATATTGAAGAGGATGTGGTTGAAACTGGCGTGCATGTACGTCGCGGTAAACAGGCGCCAGACTTGGCCGTGCAGCACCGCGTCCGCTTGCATGACGCCGAAACCGGTCAGCCGCTGGCCGAGAGGGCCACGGGAGAACATCAGAAACGCGACGATGACATTCGCGATGATGATCGTGGTGGTGACGCTGAGGGCGCCCATGCCCGAGCCGCGGTACGCCGGCCGCCGCCGCGCGTACGGGTGGTGTTCGTCGCTTGCGTATTGGCGATCCTGCCAGCCCATGGGCTACTCCCAGCGCCGTTCTCAAGAAGCTCTTAGTAACTATCTCAAAACTCCATTTGGGGTGCCACTGGCGGCTCGTCCGCCAGTGCACGGGCAGGTAAGCTGCCCGTGGCACCCGTTTTGAGATAGTCTTTTAGAGCGCCGTGCGTTCGGTACCCCACGTCTGCTGACGCAGGGGTAGAGCCCCCATGTTCCCGTGCAACAGAAAGGGCGCCAAGTCGAATCCTCAACGCCGACCGATCGCTACGTCACCTTTCGGTATCTTCCCTCATCCTCCTTCACAAGCTTCGTGAAGCCTTTCTCCTTGAGATTCTTGTCGCTGAGCATGGACTTCACCGAGCGCGTGCTGATCGCACAGCGCGAGATCAGCCGCTCAACCGGCCCGCCGCATTGCGGGCACTTCTTCAGCGGCGGGTCGTGCATCGACTGCTTCACCTCGAACGGCGCGCGGCAGCGCTCACAGCCGTGTTTCGGATCGGTCGCAACGTATTCGTAGGTCGGCACGGCAGCTCCCTCGTTCGCATTCGTCCGTACCTTCTTATTTTATCACAACCTGATCTGGCACCGGTCCCCAACCGGTGAATTCACCCGGCAATCGGTGTCGGCAGCACCAGCGACGGATCGCATCTTTCTCCGGCGGCTTGGGGAACCCCGCGCTTGCGCTTGGGGCTCTGTTTGACCCGCTCGCTTGCGCTCGGGGTTTTGTTCGGCCCGGTCGCTGGCGCTCGGGGCTCTGATCGGTGGTGCGCCGACGCATTCAAGTGCCCACGACCAAAACGCCGGTGCCGTTTATGCGGTCCGCCTTGAGGTCTTGCAGCGCCCGGTTCGCCTCGGCGAGCGCGTAGGTCGTCACATGCGGGCGGAGGGGGATTTGGGCCGCCTCGGCCAGCAGCTCGCGGCCGTCTGCGCGCGTGTTGGCGGTGACCGAGTGGATATCGCGCTCGTAGAAGACGTACCGCTCGTAATCCATCGCGGGGATTTCCGACATATAGATTCCAGCCAGGGAGAGCGTACCGCCCTTTCGCAGCTTCTCGAGCGCCGGCGGGACGAGATGGCCGACCGGGGCGAAGACGATCGCGCTGTCCGCTTTCACCGGCATCTTGGCCGCCGACTCGCCGACCCACGCGGCCCCCAGTTGCCGCGCGAGCTCCCGATGCTTCTCGCCGCGGGTAGCGACGTACACTTCGCAGCCGCGGTGCAGGGCGATCTGCATCACGACGTGGGCGGACGAACCGAAGCCGTACAATGCCAGCTTGCCGCCGGACGGGAGCTTGCAGCGCTTTAACGCCCGATACCCAATGATGCCGGCACATAACAGGGGCGCGGCGTCCAGATCTGAGAACGCCGCCGGAATCTCGTACGCGTATTCCTCGGGCACGACCGCGTACTGGGCGTAGCCGCCGTCGGCGTGGTAGCCGGTGAACTGGGAAGACTCGCACAGGTTCTCGCGTCCGGCAGTACAAAACGCACACTTGCCGCAAGTGTGGCGCAGCCACGCGACGCCGACGCGCTGGCCGGCCTTGAGCCGGGTGCCGCCGGGGCCCACCTCGTCTATGAGGCCAACAATCTGGTGGCCGGGGATGATCGGCAGGCGTTGGCGCGGCAAGTCCCCCTCGATGACGTGGAGATCGGTGCGGCAGATGGCGCAGCAGGAGACCTTGAGGCGGACCTCTCCGTCGCCGGGCCGCGGGTCCGGTAATTCAGTTATCCCGAGCGGGGATTCGTCGATCGGCCCGATCTCGGTCAGCACCATCGCTTTCATTGCCGGCTCCTGATCAGCCCGTGCCCGACGGCTCCGGGCCGCCGAACGGGCGCCAATCATAACCATGCGCCAGTGGTACCGGGACGGGTCTCGGCAAATGACGAAGCGCGCGGCGCGGCGTAGCGACTGGCTCAGCGACAAGCGGGGGGTGGGCCGGCGGCCTGGCACGGTCCCGTAAACTCTTGAATCGCTTGGGCATCTGGGCTACAGTGGCAGTACGGGACCGCGCGAGGGGAGAAGCGGCGCGTCGATTTCCTGTGGCATGGCGACTCGGCAAGCCGGGTCCGCCGGTGCACGTCGGCGCAGAGCGAGCTGATGCGAGCAATCGGCGCTTCCCGAAACAAGGTTGTCGGAGCCCCTTTCACACGCCGGTTGCCTCTCAGAGCGAATCGGCAGATGGGAGCTGCTTAAAGGGAAAGCTGGCGAAGCACCTCCGACCTGTGGTCGGTGCGCGTCTGCGCCGTGTGCAACGGGCAATCGATTGCGGGAAGAATGACGCCGGTGCGGTCAATCATATGTTGACTCCAGCGTCAGCCCGGAAGTCCGCGGTTGCGCACGCGGCCGCTGCTTTCCGGATATTCGCGGTTGCACGTCTGGGCTCTAGGGAAAGGTTCTGGTAGCGCTCGTAAGGAGGCAATGAAATGTTACGTCGCATTGCAATCGGCACATTCGCCGTGCTGTTCGTGTTTGTGGCCGTCTCGGTCCAGGCCGACGACCGGGTGCGCTACGACAACTACAAGTTCGTCCGCGCCCAGGTAGGCTCGTGGGAACAGATCGAGCAGATCCATGGCCTCGGTGTGCTGCTGATGAGCGACGCCGAAGGAATCGGCACGGTCGATTACCTCGTCCCACCCGAGTCGATGGACGAACTGGACGCGCTCGGCATCCGCTACGAGATCCTTAACGAGAATATTCAGGAAGCCATCGACGCCGAGTACGAACGGCTGAACAAGGCTGGCCAGGAGCTGCGGGGCGACTGGTTCGACGACTTCAAGACGTACGACCAGATCAGCGCGTACCTCGACGACCTGGTCACGGCGTACCCCGACCTGATCAGCAACTACGTGATCGGGACCAGCATCGAGGGGCGCACGATTTACGCCGTCACCGTTACCAGTCCCGTGGGCGGACCGGACAAGCCGGCGCTGTGCTTCAACGGCTGCCAGCACGCGCGCGAGTGGATCACGCCAATGACGGTGATGTACATCGTTGACCAGCTCGTACGCACTTATGACAGCGATCCTGAGGTGCAGATGATGCTCGACAAGCTGACGTTCTACATCGTTCCCGTCACCAACCCCGACGGATATGTCTACTCGTGGAACACCGACCGCATGTGGCGGAAGAACCGCCGCAACAACGGCGGCGGCTCCTACGGCGTCGACCTGAACCGCACCTGGTCTGTTGGCTGGGGCGGCGAGGGAGCGAGCGGG
>JBHHZX010000314.1:0-4772 GCA_046758265.1 Phycisphaerae bacterium | reverse complement strand
CGATACCTGGTGGCAGACCGAGACCGGCGGCATGATGATCACGCCGCTTCCGGGGGCCATCCCTACCAAGCCCGGCTCGGCCACTCTGCCGTTCTTCGGCGTCAAGCCGGTGATGCTCGAGCCGGACGGCAAGCGGATCAACGGGCCCGGTTCGGGCGTGCTGTGTATCGAGGAACCCTGGCCGGGCATCATGCGAACCGTCTACGGTCAGCATCAACGCTTCAAAGAGACCTACTTCACGAGCTACCCTGGTCTGTACTTCACCGGCGATGGCTGTCGTCGCGACGAGGACAGGTACTACTGGATCACCGGCCGCGTCGATGACGTCATCAACGTCTCTGGTCACCGCCTCGGCACCGCCGAGGTCGAAAGTGCGCTGGTTGCGCACCCCGCGGTCGCCGAAGCGGCGGTGGTCGGCTTCCCGCACGAGATCAAGGGTCAGGGCATTTACGCCTACGTGACGCTCAAGGCCGACGTAGCGGCCGGTCTCCGTGCCGGCGGTCTCAACCTCGACGAGCTCAGAAACGAACTCGTCCAGCACGTGCGCAAGGACATCGGCCCGATCGCGACGCCCGACGTGATCCACTGGGCGCCGCGTCTGCCGAAGACGCGCTCGGGCAAGATCATGCGCCGCATCCTGCGCAAGATCGCCGAGAACGAGCCCGACCAGATCGGCGACACCTCGACGCTGGCGGACCCCAGCGTGGTGACGAACCTGATCGCGAGCCGGCCGCTGTAGGCTGGACGGAAACTTTGGCCGTGGCGGGGCGTGAGGGGGCCCGTTTCACGGCCGCTCTTTCGAATCCGTAGGCAGGCAGCGCTCGGCGCTCTGTTCGTTTCCGTGCCCCGGTCGCGTGCGGTTGTAGGCGCTGTTCATCGCGGTTAGGCTTGCTGTCTTGACGCTTGCAGGAACGTCGCGTGGCCGGTTTCGGCGCGCCATCGGCAACTATCCGATAGAGACAGCGAATCTCCGCATTCCGGACGCCGAAGGAGTGACACGAATGGCGAAGGTACCGTGTGATGTAGCCAGCTTGTCGCTGGCGCGTGATGGGAAGAAGCGGATTCTGTGGGCCGACCGCGATATGCCGGTCTTGGCGCTGATTCGGCAGCGGTTCGAAAAGCAAGAGCCCCTCCGGGGCCTGCGGATGGGCGGCTGCATGCACGTTACTTCCGAAACCGCGAACCTGATGCGGACGCTCAAGGCCGGCGGCGCCCAGGTGGCGCTGTGCGCTTCGAACCCACTGAGCACCCAGGACGAGACCGCCGCTAGTCTGGTCACGGATTTCGGCGTTCCCGTTTTCGCCCGGCGCGGCGAGAGTGTGAAGGTCTTTTACGACCATTTGAATTCCGTCGTCGATACGAAACCGCAGGTGACGATGGACGACGGTGCCGACCTGGTGAACCTGCTGCACACCAAACGCGCCGAGAAAGCCAAGAACATCATCGCCAGCATGGAGGAGACCACGACCGGCGTGATTCGTCTGCGGGCGATGGATAAGAACGGCACGCTCAAGTTCCCGGTCATCGCCGTCAACGACGCCGACACCAAGCACCTGTTTGACAACCGCTACGGGACGGGGCAGAGCACGATCGACGGCGTGGTCCGCGCGACGGACATCTTGCTGGCGGGCAGCCGCGTGGTGGTGGCCGGCTACGGCTGGTGCGGTCGCGGCGTGGCGATGCGGGCGCGCGGGGCCGGCGCGCTGGTCACGATTAGCGAGGTCAACCCACTCAAGGCGCTGGAAGCAGTAATGGACGGCTTCGACGTCCGCCCGATGAGCGAGGCCGCCGCGATCGGGGACCTCTTCATTACCGTCACCGGCAACAAGCACGTACTGCGGGCCGAGCACTTCCGCAAGATGCACGACGGCGCGATCGTCTGCAATAGCGGGCACTTTGATGTCGAGATCGACATTCCCGCCCTGCGGAAGCTGGCCAAAAAAGTCGTCAAGGGCGTCCGCCCGTTCGTGGACGAGTATGTGATCAACAGAAAAAAGAGCATCCACCTGCTCGCGGATGGGCGACTGGTCAATCTCAGTGCCGCGACCGGGCATCCCGCCAGCGTCATGGACATGAGCTTCGCGACACAAGCCCTGGCGGCCGAGTGGTGCAAAAAGCAACGCGGGAAGCTGGCCGTCGCAGTGCATGATGTCCCGAAGCAGATCGAGGATTGGGTCGCCAAGTTGAAGCTCCGGTCGATGGGCGTAAAGATCGACAGGCTCGCACGCGAGCAGGTGCTTTATCTGGCGAGTTCGACCGAGGGGACCTAGGCGCTCGGCAGTCCTTGAGCTCCCGGGACTTCGCCTCCACGTGTTCACGAGTTTAGCGGCTAGCCTTCCCCCGGCCGCGCGCCCGCGCCGAGTGCCCGATACGGTTGCGACTCGCGCATTGCGCGGGGCTTTTTTACCGGTCGTGGTTTCTTGGAACTCGCGGCGGCGGTGTTTGTGGTGCTGTCGGCCTCGCATGGTGGGAACCCCCATTCCCGCAAGCTATACTATAGCATGAGCCGCCTGGATCGTCCCATCGTGATGGCGCTCGGGGGCAACGCGATTTCCCCCGCAGACGAAGAAGGAAACATCCCGCAGCAGTTTCAGACCACACGTCAAACTGTTGTCTATCTCGCTGATCTGATCGAGATGGGCGGTCGTCTGCTGGTCACCCACGGCAACGGCCCGCAGGTCGGCAACGTCCTGCGCCGCGTTGAGTTGGCCGCCCACGAAATCTACACGCTCCCGCTCGATATCTGCGTTTCCGACACCCAGGGCGGCATGGGGTATATGATCGCCCAGTGCCTGAACAACGAGCTACACCGCCGCGGTATCGGACTAACAGCCAACACGATCATCACCACCGTGGAAGTCGATCGAAACGACCCCGAGTTCGAGCATCCGACCAAGCCCGTCGGCGGCTTCTACACGTCGGAGAAGGCCGCGGAGCTGCAGCAACGCTATGGCTGGAAGATGGTGGCGTCGCGTGACAACGGAAAGTATCGCCGGGTCGTCCCGTCGCCGCTGCCACGACGAATCGTCGAGGTCAAGCTGATTCGCGAGTGCGTCGCGGCGGGGGATTTGGTGATTGCAGGCGGTGGGGGCGGAATCCCGGTCACGCGCGACCAGAACGGTGACTACATGGGCGTCGAGGCGGTGATCGACAAAGACCGCACGTCCGCCTTGCTGGCCAGCGCGATCGAGGCTGGCGCGTTTGTGATCGTGACGGACGTCAACAAGGTGGCGCTCAACTTCGGGAAGCCGGATCAGCGGGCGATTGATCGCACGAGCGTCAGCGAGGCGAAGCACCATCTGCACAATGGCCAGTTTCCGGCGGGGTCGATGGGGCCCAAGATCGAGGCGGCGATCGATTATCTTGAACACGTCGGAAACCCCGATGCGTGCGTGATCATTTCTGATTTGGATCATTTGATGGACGCGATGAAGGGGCGGGAGGGCACTTGGATCCAGCCGGATTCAAGGGTCGAATAGCGGCCGGTCCCACTTCAGGTTTGCTGCGAAACTTGCAGGCTGTGCCTGCCGGAGCGAAAGGAACGTGGGTCATGGAGGTCAGCCCCAAACGCGTTCTGTGGCCGACGGATTTCTCGGAACTGTCGCTGTGCGGCGGTCGATATGCGAGCGGCTTCTGTGAGCACTTTGGGGCGGAGCTGCACATCATTCACGTCGTGCCGCCGCCGCTCAGCCCCGACGTCTCGCTGGTCGTGCCGGCGGAGGTTCCGGTGGCGATCTCCGAGCCCGAACTGGTTGAGGCCTCGCAAACGGCGCTGGACCAGCTCGTCGAGCAACATTTCGGTAGGTACGACAAGGTGGTCACGAAGGTCTTCTTCGGCAACCCCTGGCCCAGCATTTGCAACTACGCAAAGGAAAACGATATTGACCTGATCATCATCACCACGCACGGGCGTACTGGACTGAGCCACGCGTTGATCCGTAGCACCGCCGAACGAATCGTCCAGCACGCTCCGTGCCCGGTCCTGACGGTCAAGCACGCCGAGAAGGAGTTCCTGAGCGAATAAGGCGCGCGCTCGTAACATATGCTGAAGAAGTGACTTAGGCCAGTCGCGAATATTCCTTGCTCCGCGGCGAATTCCAGGGTGAGTGCCCTTCGTGGTATGCTTGGCTCGCCGCGGCGACGTCTAAGCTGGGAGTGGAGTAATGATGCTGGCATCCGACGAATTCGATATTGCGATGGCCTCCATAATGGTGTCGATGACCGTCGCCATCGTGTGGATCATCGCGCACTACTGGCGAAAGGTCCGCGTGGCGGCGTACAACGCCCGGCTAAAACAACTCATGATCGAGCGCGGCATGTCGGCAGACGACATCGAGCGGGTGCTTCACGCCGGTGGTAACGGCGAGCGCAAGCAGTCCTGCGTGCAGGTCGTCGGCGGAATCGGTCACGCGCTCAGCTCCGGTTGCTGCGTCGACGACGTGAATGCGAAAAGAGCCCAATCCTGAGCTCGGGCTCACGGCTCCGCCGCAGGCGGGACGCCCCCGCAAACACTTGGATTTGACCGCGTGATGTTCTATCGTTGCCCCCGGCCGCTCAGCGGTCCGCGGTTTTTGTTTGCGCTGGTGTGGAAGGGCGGCAATGCTCGCAACGTTTGCCCTCAGAGAGCCCACGCTGGTCGTCGTCACGCTCGTGGCGCTGACCGGTATGGCGGTGTACGCGCGGGGCGGCCGCCGCGCACAGCCGGGTGGGGCGACCGCACGAGCTGGACTATGGACTGTTCTCGCATTCGGGCTCGGAGCGCTCAGCGTGGG
>JBHHZX010000313.1:0-4790 GCA_046758265.1 Phycisphaerae bacterium | reverse complement strand
ATCAAGGCGCACGGACACGCGATCACCAAGAGCGAAATCGTGATCTTCATGTCGCGGGTGAAGAACCACACCGCCCCTGCTACCATCAGCGTGATTGGCGTGTACCAGGCCGAATACTGGTCGATCAGCCGCATCAGGGGGATCTTCGTCCGCTCGGCGTCCAGAATCAGCTCCTGCACCCGGCCCAGGGTAGTTTCCGCACCGGCCTTGGTCACCTTGATCTGCAGCGCTCCCGTGACATTGCTCGTCCCGCCGAAGACCTCGTCGCCTTCGGCCTTTTCCGCGGGCAACGACTCGCCGGTGATGTTGGCCTCGTTGATCGTCGAGTGCCCTTTCATGATCAACCCGTCAGCGGGGATATTGTCGCCGGGCCGCACCACGACCGTGTCGCCCGGCCGCAACTGGTGCGCCTCGACCTGCTCTTCGTCACCGTCTTGCCGGAGCCGGCGGGCTCTTGTAGGCGTCAGCCGCACGAGCCCCTGGATCGCCGCCCGGGCCCCCAACGCGGTCCGCGACTCGATCAGGTTGCTGAGCAGCAGGAAGAACGCCACCACGCCCGCCGTCTGGTATTCGCCGATCGCGAACGCCGCCAGAATCGCGACGCCGACCAGCTCGTCCATGTGCATGTGCCCGGAGAACAGGCACTTGAAGGCGTGCGCCCAGAGCGGGATTGCCAGCAGCAACCCACCGAACCCCGCCAGGACGTCTCGGTAGAAATTGGATGGTTTGTCGCCGTGCAGCGCCGTGTTGTCCGGGAACACCCACTGCACCACGAACGAACTCAGGACGAGCACTCCCCCGAGCAGCGTGGCAATCAGGCGGGTGGTGGCCCGCCCGGTTTCCACCTGTAGCGACAAGCGATCCTGCTGCATGATTCACCGCCAGGACTGATGGGATAAAAAACGACAACGCCTTGCCGGCGGACCGGCAAAGAGCGCAACTGCCGGGAATATAAACACTAACAGAGGCCTGTCAATCGCTGCGGGGCGGCCGCTGGCCAGACCCCCCGCGCGCGTACGTCCCGCGGAACCCTGCGGTTCGGAATCTCCCCAAAGAAATCACGCGGAAATCCTGACCCTGCGTCGATTGGTCAAAGCTGTCGTGATCTTACACCGCCACGCCAAATTGCTCAGCCGCTCACCACGAACCCGTCGTAACCATGGCTGGGCGCCCGCTCGGCGTGCGGGAGAAAACGTCGCAGCCTTACTTCTCTTCCTCGCTCGCGGCGGTCGCCGTTTCGGCCCTTTTCCTGCCCGCCTTGGCCTTGCGATGCGCGACTTTGGGCAGCCCGAGGGCGCCTTTGGACTTGTCCCAGTCGCGATCTTCCATCAGCAACTGGATCCGCTCGGCCCGCGTGAGCACATTGCGGTGGCGCGACAGCGAGCTTTGGGTCCGCAATGATCGGTCAATCGACATCAGGCTTCTCCCAGAGCACTAAACCTTGATCGTACCATCCTCTCCACTCACCGCCAAGCCGGCATTGAACGAAGCGTCCGGTCGCCTCTGGCCGAATCATCTGCCGCTCGGCGCCAGGCCGTCCCGTGCTCGTGGCGCGCCAGCGAATGTCGGCGCACGCAAACCACGCCGCCGAACCGCGGGCACGGGAGAATAGCGTAGCGGGCGTTCCTGCCCCACCTCGGCTGCCCCACGTGCCTTTTGCCGCCACGCGCGACTGTTACCGTTTACGAGAAAGCCTACCACCCATTCCTGCCGATCGTGTACTATGGTAGCAGTGAAGCTGGCGGCCGTCTCACGACGGCCGGCGCGGTATAGGAGTCCGTTGAAAAAGGGGACAAGCACCTCCCAGAAGCTTTATTTGTTGAGGGTTTCGGCCGACGGCTCGGAGCCGGTCCCCTTTTTCAACAGACAGATAGGTGCCCAAATACCTGCGGCCGCTGACGCAATGCGCCCCCAAGCGGGACGTCTTGCGACACCGGCCAAGATTGTAGGCCCGCTAACCATGTGCGGAACCTCTGCTCTGCTCGAAGCCTGCCAGGAGCGCCTCAAGTACCATTTTCGGGACATCTCCCTGCTCCGGTCGGCCCTGACGCACGCCTCCTCGGCGGATTCCCGTCGAGAAAGCAACGAACGACTCGAATTCCTTGGCGACGCCGTCCTCGATCTGGTCGTTTGCCAAGACCTGTTCGAGCGCCTGCCCAACGCGCTCGAAGGGGATCTGACCAAAATCAAGTCGGCGGTCGTTTCGCGGCGAGTCTGCGCGCGGATCGCGGAGAAACTCCACCTGCCCGAAACGCTAACCCTGGGCCAGGGGATGGAGCCCGGCGACCACCTGCCCCGGTCGCTCGCCGCCGCTGCGCTCGAATCGGTCATCGCCGCGATCTACCTGGATGGTGGGCTGGCAGCGGCCCGGGCGTTTATTCTCAGGCAGATGGACGACGAGATCCGCAAGACGTGGAACTCTGACCACCAATACAACTACAAGTCGCAGTTGCAGCAGCACGCCCAGCGCTATATGAACGCCACGCCGGTGTACGAACTGCTCGACGAGAAGGGCCCCGATCACGCCAAGTGTTTCGAAGTCGCGGTCTCGGTCGGCGTGCACCAATTCTCCGGCGCGTGGGGTCCAAACAAGAAAGACGCTGAACAAAAGGCAGCCTGGCTGGCGCTAAAGGAACTTGGCCTGGTCAAGGGAGAATCCGCCGAGCCGGGCGTGGACGCGGAAGGACAGCCGACGTAACTTCACCATTGCTGACGAGGCCTGCTTACACCCGACGGCAAAGGGAGCCGGCCCCAGCGGGGGCCGGGAACCGGTTCGCAATCGTGGCTGAGAGTCCGCAGGCCGCGCCCCGCGCGGCGCGGGTTTGTTTTGCACCGCCGATCATCTGTTCCAGCCACGTACGACCCGCTATTCTCCTGATGAATTTCGGCCGAAACCGAGACGTAAGCAAGAGCGTCGCCGGGCCGGCGCAAGTGCGCGGCTGGTTGACGCCCCGGGCGGGGTTGCATAGTTTGCCGGTTCTCTTAGGGAGAGATGGATGCTGGCACTGGCCTGGGCCAACCTCATGCACAACAAAGTACGCACGGCGCTCAGCGCGCTGGCGGTCGGGCTCGGGATCATGCTGATGCTGGTCTCGCAGGGCCTGGCGAGCGGGTCGATCGCCGAGGTGGCCCAGCGCATGCAGAGCGTGGACGCCGAGCTGGTCATCCTGCCCGCCCAGGACAACATCATTTTCACCAACGGGGCGCCGTTCCCGCGCATCTACCGCAGGTACATCGAAAAACAGGCCGACGAGCACGGCCCGCTCGCGACCGCGGTGATTCCCGTCTTGTTTGGGCAGGTTCACATGGGCGGTCAACAGCAGCGGCTGTTCGGCGTCGATCCGGCGCAGATGCCGCCGTTTCTCGGCGCGCGGCGCGCCCTTGAGGGCAAGGTTTTTGACCGCGCTCACGATTTCGCCCGGCAGATCGAGGCCGGCACAGCAGAATTCCCGCTGCCCGAAGCGGACGAAGCGACGCTGAACGCGTTTCTCGAGCCGGGCCTCGAACTCGTCATTGACGACCGCCTGCAACGCGTCGGCCGCCTCGACGAAAGAACCGGCGAGCGCCTCCCGTACCAGATCGGCGACCGGATTCGCGTGATGGGTAAGCGTTTTCGCATCGTGGGCGTAGTCGAGGCCGGTGTGGCCGGACGCGTGTTCGCCCCGCTGCAAACGCTGCGCGAAATCGTGCTCGCGGGCGAGGCCAAAGCGAGCATGTTCTTTGTGAAGCTGCGGCCCGACGTTGACCCGGTCGCAGCGGCCGATCGCCTCGCCGCCGCGCTCGGCAGCGACGCACGCGTCGAATTGAAAAGCAAGTACGGCGCGCTGTTGCGCGACAGCTTCGCACAAGTGAACACGTACATGAACGCCTCAAGCGGCCTGGCACTGCTGGTCTGCTTCCTGTTCATCCTCCTGACGATGTACACCATGGTGCTGGAACGCACGCGCGAGATCGGCATCCTCAAGTCGCTTGGCGTCACCCGCCTCGGCCTGCTGCGACTGTCTATCATCGAGGCGTTGCTGATCTCTATGTCCGGCGTGCTGATCGGTATCGGCATCGCCTTCGCGGCCAAGTGGGGCCTCAGCGCAGCCCGCCCGCTGCTGACGGTCGAACTGACGGCCGGCCGCTTGATGGTGGCCGTTTCGATCGGTGTACTCGGCGGCACCCTGAGCGCCTTGTATCCGGGCTACCGCGCCGCCCGGCTCGATCCGGCCGTAGCATTGAGCTACGAATGAACGACGAAATGATGATCAACGTCGAGCAAGTGCACCATACCTACTGCCATGGCGGGGTGAACGAACCGGTTCTGCACGGAATTGACCTGCAAGTCCGCCGCGGCGAGTTCGTGATCATCATGGGGCCGTCGGGGTGCGGCAAAACGACCCTCCTCAACATCGTCGGGCTGATGATGTCGCCGACGCGGGCGGCCAGCGTGCGGATCGCCGGCCGGGAGACGCTGGGGCTCCCGGATGGCGCGCGCACGCAACTGCGGCGCGGAACCATCGGCTTCGTTTTCCAGAGTTTCAACCTGTTGCCGACGATCAGCGCGAAACGAAACGTGGCCCTGCCGCTGACGATTCGCAGACAGAACCTCGACGGACGGGTCGAAACGATACTCGAGCGTGTCGGCCTGGCCAATTTCGCCCACAAGAAACCGGGGCAGCTCTCCGTCGGGCAACAGCAGCGGGTCGCGATCGCGCGGGCGTTGGTCGGTCGCCCGGCGCTGCTGCTAGCTGACAAACCGACTGGGAACCTCGATTCGGCTAACGCCCACGCCATCCTGTCTCTGC
>JBHHZX010000312.1:0-4833 GCA_046758265.1 Phycisphaerae bacterium | reverse complement strand
AGTACGATCACCTGAAGAAGCTCGGCGACGGCGGGGCCCAGTGGCGCGAAATGATGTATCACGGCGGTGACCCGCGCAGCCTGAACCGTTCCAACAAGGACAACTACGTGATTCTCGATGCTACGGGTAACGGCATCTATTGCGGTGCCCACCTTGACATCGACGTGTTCGAGCGGCAGAAGAACGACTGGTTCGGCGAGGGCGACGACATGATCTTCATCGACGGCGAGCCCTGGCCCCCCTCGCTGCACGGCACCGGTACGGAGGACTGGTATAACTGCGCGTTCTGCCCGACGCAGGAGTACCAGGGGCCGTATCACGGCGTGCTGCTCTACAACGGGACCGACGCGTGGAAATGGAAGGGCAAGCAGTCGGTCTATCGCTACCATATCGAAGATCCGATCCGCTTCCACAACTCGATACACGTCTCGATCGAGCACGGACACGCGAACAAGCTGAGCAACGATTACAGCAGTACGGCGTATTACTATCTTGATGGGCCGCAGCGCGGCGGACCGCCGTTGCCGCCGGTCGACCAGCGTCTGCCGCGGCCGGACGAGCCGCCCTATCCGCCGGTGATATAATCAGAGCCGGGAGCGCAAGCGACGGGTTTTGTGAATGAGCGCGTCGCTTGCACCCCCATGCTCTGGTTGCACGGCCGACGAGGCGTCGGCCGCTACAGGGGCAGGCTGATATGTCCGACACCTGGACGATCGTCGAGTCGCCGTTTCGCGTTGAGACGGCCCGGGCCTACGAGGGGCTCTTCACGCTCGGCAGCGGATATCTGCACGTGCGCGGCTCGCTGGAGGAGCACTTGGCCGACGCTCCGCAGAACGTCGAGTACACCCGCCTGCCTACGAACGTCAGCAGCGAGCGCTTCCCGCAGGCCAAGGCCAAGTGGGGGACGTACGTCCCCGGCGTTTTCGGCAAACACCCGTTGCTGAACGCGGAAATGATCAATCTGCCCTGGTTTCTTGGGCTCGCGCCGAGCGTGGACGGCGAGCGGCTCGACGTTGAGAAAGGCGGGATCGACCAACATCGGCGCGAGCTGCACCTGCATGATGCCACGCTGATCCGGTGGCTACGCTGGCGGGCAAAGTCAGGCGCACGCGTGTCGGTTGTGTTCGAGCGGTTTGTCAGCGCGGCCCGGCCATACCTCTGCGTGCAGCGCATGATGCTAAGCGCCAACCGGGCTGTAAGTATCGTGGTCCATGCGGCGATCGACGCCGATGTACGCACCAACGGGTACGACCACTTTCGCGAGGTCACGTTGAATCCGGCCGACGGCAGCGGAATCGCGTGCAGGGTGCAAACCGACGGCGGCGTCGCGGTCGAGATGCTGACGCGGATGAGGGCGCCTGAGTGCAACTGGCGTTATGAGGGGGCTTCGCGGGCGGCGACGTCGTTCGCGAGCGTGGCGCTGGCCGCCAATGAAGAGCTGGTGGTCGAAAAGCGCACCGCCCTCGCCACAACTCGTGATCTCTCAGAGCAGTCAGCGGCTGATTGGCTCAAAGAGGTCGAAAGCTTGTCGTTCGAGCAATTGCACGCCGAGCACAGGGAGATTTGGAAAAAACGCTGGGAATTGTGCGACGTAGTCGTCGAGGGCGACAAGCAGTCGCAGCTTGCGCTGCGGACGTCGCTTTACCATCTGTTGCGGGCGCACCCGGGCGAGAGGGCACGCGTTGCCATCGACGGAAAGGGCTACACGGGCGACGCGTACTGGGGGCGCTACTTCTGGGACAGCGAGATGTTTCTGCTGCCGTTCTATCTGTACACCGATCCGCCGCGGGCGCGGACGTTGGCAGACTTTCGCGTCATTACGCTTGCGGCGGCGCGGGAGAATGCCCGGCATTACGGCTACGGCGGCGCCCGCTACGCCTGGGAATCGGACGCGGAGGGCAATGAGTGCTGCCCGAACTGGCAGTACGCCGACCACGAGGTGCACGTGACGGCGGACGTCGTGTACGGATTGGCGCACTACGCGAGCGGGGCGGGTGACGAAGCTTACCTGCGCGGTGCCGCGGCGGAGGTGGTGGTGGAAACCGCGCGCTACTGGATGCAGCGGCTGGACTGGCGCGCGGGCGAAGACCATCCCAGCCTGCTCGGCGTGATGGGGCCGGACGAGTACACGCCGATCTCCAACAACAACACGTACACGAACCGCCTGGTGAAGTTCGCGTTGGGGCTGGCGGCCCGAATTGGTGAGGCGGGTGGCGCTTCGATCGAAGAACGCGAGGTGTTCGCGCGGGCTGCCGAGGGGCTACCGATCCCGCGGGCGGCCGACGGGCTGCTGGTCCTGCAATGCGAAGGTTTCGATGCTTTGGCCGAGCCGCGCTTCGACGAGTTGTGGCAGGATCGTGGGCGGACATTTGCCGCCCAGGTATCTCAGGAGCGGCTCTACCGCAGCAAGTGTCTCAAACAGGCCGACGTGCTGATGCTGATGATGCTGTTTCCGCACGAGTTCAGCGATGCCGAAGTCCGGCGCGCGTGGGATTATTATGTTCCGCTGACGACGCACGACTCGTCACTGTCGGCCGGTGTACACGCGATTGTCGCTTGCCGGCTCGGGCTGCTGGAAGACGCGTGGAGGTTTTGGGAATCGGCGACCGGGGTCGATCTGAATGTGGAACGCGGCGGAGCCGCGGAGGGCGTCCACATCGCCAACGCAGCGACGGTCTGGCAGATGGCGGTTTTCGGTTTCGCGGGCATGCAAACCGCGATGCAGGCCGACGTGCTGACGTTTCAGCCCCGCCTGCCCTCTGGCTGGTCGCGATTGGCCTTCCCAATCGCCTGGAAGGGTGGACGGGTGTACGTGGAGATCACGCAGGAGCAAGTCACCGTGACTAATCGCGGTGGCGAAGCGCTACGGGTAGGCGTGAGCAGGGAGACGCGCGAGATCGATTCAGAGGAGACGCAGGTGTGGACCTCGTCGATTTGATCGAACGCTCGACAGCGCGTCGGCCGCTACACATCCCTCGGCGTTGTTGGGGCAGGATTTCCCGCTCCGCTCGGAATGGCTGCGGGTGTTTGCGCGGTACACTGCCAGATCAGGAGTGCCGCGGATGAGCCTCTACAGACGGCGTCGGCGTCGTGGACGGTTGTTGTTCCTGCTCGTTTACCTGCTGATTGTGGCCGGCGGGGCGATTGCCATCTGGAAATTGATTCCCAAAGAGGTCAAGAAGACCATCTACGAAACCTACCTCAATCCGCCGTAAGCGGCGCGGCACCCTCTCCAGCCCTCTGGTTTAGCACCGATGCACTCGGCCGCGACGTGCCGGCCCGGGTGCCCTGCGGCGGGCCGCTCTCGCAGAGTCTTGGTCTGCCGGCGGCGGGGATTGCGGTGCGCAGCGGGACGGCGTACGGCGCGAGCGCTGACTACCTCGGCGGGCGCCGCGACGAAACCGTGATGCGCACGGTCGATATGCTCTGTCCGCCGTGGGGCAAATCCGACCGAAGGGTTGTGCGGTCTCCATGCGGATCCGCTGAGACCGCGGTGTTTCCCGGGGTTATTGGGCTGCGTCTCGAGGACTCTCGGTGGTTGCCCTGCCGGCGCGGAAGGTTTAAACTGCGGAAGCCCGTTGGGGATTGGTGTAACGGTAGCACGACTGACTCTGGATCAGTTAGTCCAGGTTCGAATCCTGGATCCCCAGTTATTACTCAGGCCGTGTGGTCACCGTCATCGTACCGGCGGGTCCGCGTTCGGTGGCGTGTGGGCGGCGAAAGCCGCTGTGACTGACGGATTTTTTTCTCCCAAGTTTGCCCGGGAGGGTTGCAGAGAGGCGTCGCAAACGCTAAGTTTTACCGCTAACGGAGATGAAATCGGCCACCAGACCTCGGGCCGGACTGTGTCGGCGCACGTGTTCCCCCCCGCACGTCCCGACCGCCGGCCCAACTTTTTTGCGCCCTCTGCGGTGATGACGGATGGCGAATCGCCGATCGTTGCTCAGCGGGGCGCTGTGCGCTCGATTGCGTGAGTGGTGAACCGCACTCGCGCTCGAAGCTTTGGCAGTGTCGCCGGTACACATGCCGGTTTGACACCCCTATAGGCCCTTCCTATCATTCCCGCCATGGGGAGAGCAACTGGCGCGGCGAATCAAAAAGGAACGATAGTGGACGGCGAGAGTCACTTGCGATCTTGCGCCGGAGTACCTTTCGGCGTGATCGTCGGCGTGTTTGCGCTGGTACCGCTGTTCGGTTGCCAGCGCGACAAGGTCGAGGTCGAGCAACCGATCACGGCGTACCGCGATCGGATGCTGGTGCAGCATCAGCAGGAGGGCGAGGCGCGTCGCGCGGCGAGCGAGCAGACCGATCGGCGGCCTCTGGATCAGCGTCGCCCCTTGATTCAGTTAGCCGGCTCGGAGCAGGAGGGGACGGAACGGACTGCGTTGATGACGGGGCCGGAAGTCGATGAGGCGCCATCACCGGCGGAGGTCTTGGCGCAGATCCCGGAGCCGCGTGACGCTGAGCGGGTTTTTGTGGAACGGCTGAAGCAGATCGAGGAGACGGCGCGGGAAGAGCGGGTGGTCAACCAGTACAAGCGTGTGGTGGAGAAGGCCCGCGAGTATCTCGTGGAATTTCGCCGGCCGCGACAGGTCGACTTGAGCCTGGCCGAATGTGTTCACCGGGCGCTCGCGAACAACTACGTGATTCGGCTTGAAGCCTACACGCCGGCGATCAGCCGGGCCCAGTTGGTGGAGGCGGAGGCGGCGTTCGACGCGGCTTTCTTCCTGGATTTCAGCTACAACAACGTGGACCAGGCGACCGCGAGCGAGTTGCTGGGCAACCAAACCGATGTTCGCTCGTACAGAGGCGGGATTCGCCAACTGCTACCGA
>JBHHZX010000311.1:0-4875 GCA_046758265.1 Phycisphaerae bacterium | reverse complement strand
GATCGTCTACAAGTGGACGTCGGCGGCTGCGACGGAAACCGCGACCGCCCGCTACACGCCGGACGTCACGGTGACCGATTTCTATCCCGTGTATTGCTTCACCATCGCGGGCGACAACCGCACGCTGCAAAGCTATCGCATCAGCCACAGTGGGGGCGTTACCGAGGTGACCATCGATCACCGCCTGGTCGGCAACGGCTGGATCTGGCTGGGCAACTATTACCTAGAGGTCGGTGGAGACAACTACATCGAGATCACCAACGAATCGACCGAGACCGGCGCGATCATCGCCGACGCCATCCGCTGGGGTGGCGGCTGGGGCGACATCGTGCGACCCGGCCCAGGCAGCGTGAGCGGGTATCCGCGGGATGAGGAAGCGCAGCGTTACTGGGCAGAGGGCGAGCTGGGCAACAACGCCGTCGGCTTCGATCCGTACATCTGGGACGTCGACGGTTATGACGACGGCAGCGACAACGTCCGCACCGGCGCGAAGTGGGCGCGGGAGATGAACCAGGAGCCGGCCGGCGGCGTGCTGGTCGATCGCTGGAAGCGGATCCATCTCGAGTTTCACACCAACGCGGCCGGATGCCCGGGAGGGCCGCCGTGCGGCGCCCGCGGGCAGCTCTGCCTGATCACCGACCTGGGGGCCACGACCTATCAGGTGGAGTACGCGCTTACCCTGTCGAACGAGGTCGACGCGGACATGCTGATCATGGATGGGGAGTTCGAGCACGACTGGTTTGACCGTTTCAGCCCGACCCTCACCGGTTCGTACGGGGCGATCTGCACGCCGGCCAACGGCGACGAGTTCGACGCGACGATCGTCGAGCTGGCGTTCCACGACAATGAGGAGGACACCGAGCTGCTGCGGGATTGCCGAGTCCGGGCTGCAATGGCCCGAAGCTGCGTGCAGGGCATCATCCGCTTTTTGCACAGCCTGCCCAACAGCGAGGTCCCGCTGGCGTTCGCGCCCGACACGCCACGCTACGTCCGCGCCCGGGACCTGGGCAACGGCGATATTCTGCTCTCGTGGGAGCCGCCGCTGTCCGACGAAGCCCGCGGCGATCCGGCGAGCGGCTACGTCGTCTACCAATCGGCCAACGGCTACGGCTTCGGCAATCCGATCATCGTCGGCGAGGAAACAGCCGTGACGATTTCCGACGTGCCGTTGGGCGAGACGCTCTGCCTCCGCGTGGCGGCCACGAACAACGGCGGCGAGTCGATGCCCTCGGAGGTTCTCGCGGTCCGCCGTCGTTCGAACCCCGACGACGCGCGTATCCTGATCGTCAACGGATTCGACCGATTACGGCGTCAGATCAACGCGATCCAGACCTTCACGCAGCCGCCGCCGTACGCCGGCGACTCGATCGAGCGGCAGATTTGGTGGAAGAGCAACTCGTTCGACTACGTGATGCAGCATGCCGAGGCCCTGGCCGCCAACGACTATGGGTTCGATTCCTGCTCCAACGACGCGGTGATTGACTCGTACGTTCAGTTGCGCGACTACAAGGTCGTGGTCTGGATTCTGGGCACCGAGAGCAGCGAGGATGCGACCTTCAACAGCAACGAGCAGAACAAGGTTACCGACTTCCTCCTCGACGGCGGCGGGCTGTTCGTCACCGGCTCGGAGATCGCCTACGACCTCATCGACCAGGGCCACGGGGTCAGCTTCCTGCAGGATACGCTGCGCGTGGGCTACGTGGCCGACGACGCTCAGACCTTCGAGGTAACCGGGACCGCCGGCAGTATTCTCGAAGGTGTGGGGCCGTTCGACTTCGATCCGGCATACGGGGCGCCGTACGAGGTTCGCAGCCCGGACGTGCTAATGCCCGGCGCCGAGGCGCAGGAGTGCTTGAGCTACGTCGGGGGGATCGGCGGGGTGGCGGGCGTGCAGTACGCCGGCGTGATTCACCACGTGGTCACGTTCGGCTTTCCGTTCGAGACGATCACCTCGGTGACGGTGCGCGCCGAGATCATGGGGCCGGTCATCGAGTTCCTAGCGTTGTCCCCCGGACCCCCGCCGTTCGACTACAACCGGGACGGCGACGTAGATTTTCAAGACTTCACTACGTTTCTCTGGTGCTTTCAGGGACCGGAGATCTACTACCCGGCAGGACATACTTGCGTGGACGTGTTAGGCGAGGAGGATCTCGACATCGACCTGGCCGACTTCAGCGTCCTGCAGCGGCATTTCACCGGCACGGGGCAGCCGTAAGGCGGCGGCGCGGACGGCAAGCACCAGGGCTCGAAGACCGCCGCGGGGCTGCGCGGTGGCCGGCTTCCGTCCGATAGTGCGGCGGCGACCGATTCGCCGTTTCGCTACATCGTGGCTGGGCGGGGACGTGCGGTTCGATCTGTTCCGTTTGTGCATCACAGCCTGTTTGGCAGCTTTTCCTCCCGGCACGGTCGGCGTATCATAGAAAAGACGCTCACCGTGATTGCGGCCGGGCTGCGGACAGCAGGTTCGCGGCTGGCGGTGCAGAAGGTAACCCTCTTTGAGGAAAGGACATGCGCGCAAGCGTGCCTTATCAGCGTCTTTGCTTATTCGTCGCAGCCCTGCTGGTCTTGGGCCTGGCGCCCGGCAGCCTGGGCGATGGCGATCCGTCGTTTCGGGCCTTTTGGGCTGATGCCTTTCATTCCGGCTTCAAGAGCACCTCGCAGATCAACTCCCTGGTTTCGCGGGCGGTGACCGGAAACTACAACGCCATCATCGCCGAGGTCTTGGCCTACCACGACAGGGGCGCCGGCGGTCACGGCGCGTATTGGAATTCGAGCATCGTTCCCAAAGCGTCGGACATTTCCGGCAGCCTGGACCCGCTGGCCTATCTGGTTGCCCAGGCGCACGCGGCCGATATCGAGGTCCACGCCTGGCTGGTCCCTTACCGGGCGAGCACCTCGTGGCCGCCGAACGGCAACAGCCTGCTGGCGTCGCACCCGGAGTGGCTGATGGTGACCATCGCGGACATGGGGGACGGGCCGGCGACGATCGGCGGCAAGTACGTGCTGGACCCCGGCTCCCCAGACGTGCAG
The DNA here is from genome assembly GCA_046758265.1 of Phycisphaerae bacterium. GTDB lineage: Bacteria > Planctomycetota > Phycisphaerae > UBA1845 > Fen-1342 > JALSRY01. Next base: position 1,845 of record JBHHZX010000311.1, on the reverse strand, counting down.
GAGTACCTGATCAGCATCGTGCAGGAACTGGTCAGCAGCTACGAGATCGACGGGATCAACTTTGACTACATCCGCTACACGCAGACGGATGCGGGCTACCCGGCTGACCAGGACTACGCCGGATCCACGCTGGCCCGCTTCCGGGAGCTTACCGGCTATGTCGGGACACCCCCGCCGGAGGGAGAAAGCTCCTGGAACGACTTCCGGCGGCGCACGATCGACGAGCTGATTCGCCGCTGCCGGGCCGAGATTCCCTCCATTACCTCCAATCCGCGTCAGCCGCTGCGGCTGACCGCCGACCTGATCACCTGGGGCGACGCTCCGAGCGACTTCCGCAACTCGAGTGCCTACACGCTTTTCCAGAACTGGAAGTACTGGATGGAGCAAGGTTGGCTCGATGCGGGCATCCCGATGAATTACAAGCGCGAGTACCTTTCCAACCAGGCCCAGTGGTATCGCAACTGGGTCAACGCGGCTCTGAGCTGGCGGTTCGACCGGCAGATGTTCTGCGGGCAAGCCAACTACCTGAACACCAAGGCCGACAGCGTTACGCAGTTGCTATACAGCCTGAACGCCGGGGCCGACGGGACCTCGAACTTCTCCTATTACGCCACCGCCGACGAGAATATGGACGGGAACTGGGAGAACGACTGGACGTGGTACACATACGTGTCGACTAATCTCTTTACGACGGCGGTGCCCACGCCCGAGATGCCCTGGCGCGAGCCGAACACCGCCGTGGAGGGCACGCTGTGGGGACGCGTCGCCGACCCAGCGACGGGCGAGCCGATCGACGGAGCGCTCATTCAAGTCGGCTCACTCGATCCCGTCGAGACCGACGGGAATGGCTACTACGTCGTCACGATGATCCCAGCGGCCCCCGGTGGCACGGCCTACGACATCGCCGCCAACAAGGCGGGCTGCTCCGAGGCGTACCTGCCCGACGTCGTGGTACTGCCCGGCGAGGTCGTGCGGCAGGACATCGACCTGTGCGGCACGTTTGCAGGCCCGGGTGATATGGATGAGGACGGCGACGTCGATCTGGAGGATCTGCCGCTGTTCGTGTTCTGCATGCGGGGCCCCGGTGACGCGTACTCCGACGGCCATTTCTGCCTCAACGGCGACGCGGACAACGACGCGGATATCGATCTCATCGACCTGGCTTTCTTCCAGCGGGCATTTGGCCAGTAGTACCGTACAGGGTGGGCGTAGCCTACCGACCGCAAAACATGCTGGCAATGCCCACCCTACGCGGCCGGCCAGCCTGCGCTTCGGGCTTCGATTGGTTCAGCTCTGATTGGTTCAGTCGTACAGCAGGTACTCGGTTCGCCGGGTGCGGAATTCGTCCACCCCCTGGCGCCAGAACGCGAGGATTTCCTCAATCGGGCGGCCTTCCTGGAACATTCGGCGAATCCGGTCCGTGCCGCAGACTTTGTCGAACATCGCGTCGCGATTGGCGCCGAAGAGCTTCGTCTCCGGATACAGCTTCCGGACGGCGTCCATGACGTGGAACTGGATCGGCGTCAGCTCCGCCTGGTCGCGGTCGGTGAAGAGGACGTGCACACCGCCGCAGGTTTTCCTGGCGTAGGGGCCGTAAAAGGGCTGGCCTTTCCTCAACGCAGTCCTGCGGCACCATGAGGTTGACCAGCTTGCCGCCGTAAGGCGATATGAACCCAGGTTCTTCGTGGACCGTGTTCAATTTCTTGGCGTCCTCCTGAATTGCAGACTAAAGTTCTTCATCTAATCCTTCCCCAGGCCGGCCTTAGCGTTAGGTTCTTCACTGCGCTCAGCCTGAAAGCTGGTACACACAGCTGCTCGACGACCGAAGGTGTCCAGCGCCCAAGC
>JBHHZX010000310.1:0-4888 GCA_046758265.1 Phycisphaerae bacterium | reverse complement strand
GTGCACGTCAAGGACTACAACCTCCGCCGACCAGGGTCGGCTGGTTTCTGCCCCCTGGGCGAAGGGAGTGTCGACTGGCCGCGCGTGGTCGGCGCGCTGCGCCAAGTCGGGTACGACGGACCGCTGACGTACGAAGGCCGCGGCGACCCCGCCGAGATTTGCCGTCGGCTGAGGAACATCATCGATGATCGACCGATCCTGGGAAGGGGTGAATCGCCATGAGCAACGGACTCGAGTCATACCGTGACGATATCGCCGTCGCCGATGGCGGCTGGTCCACGCAGCTACAAGCCCGCGGCGTGCCGCAGGAGGCACCGGCGGAACTGGCCAACCTGACGCACCCCCATCTGGTCGAAGCGCTGGCCCGCGACTACGTCGCGGCGGGGGCCCGCTTCATCACCACCAACACGTTCTCCGCCAACCGCCTCGTGTTCGAACGCCGGGGCTTGCAGCCTGACCTGGCGGAGATCAATCGCACTGGCGCCGCGCTGGCGAAAAAGGTGATTGACGACGGCGACGCGCTAGCGGCCGGTTCGATCGGTCCCAGCGGCAAGATCCTCGCCGTACGCGAAGCAACCGAAGAGCAACTGGCCGCGGCCTTCGCCGAGCAGGCCACAGCGCTGGCCGAGGGCGGGGCCGACGTCATCGTGCTCGAGACGTTTTCCGAACTGGCGGAGGTCCTGCTGGCGCTGGAGGCCGCGCGAAAGGCGGCCGGGCTGCCGGTCATCGCGAGCATGTCGTTCGATTCGGGCCCACAGCGGACGCGCACGATGATGGGCACCAAGGCGGAAGACTGTGCGAGCGCGCTGGAGGAGGCCGGGGCCGACGCGGTCGGCTGCAACTGCGGCGTGGGCGTGGCGACGATTCTGCCGACGGTCGTGGCGCTGCGGGCAAACACCAAGCTGCCGCTATGGGTCAAGCCGAACGCCGGCCTGCCCGAGCTGGAAGACGACCATGTCGTCTACAAGCAGACCCCCGACGAATTCGGCCAGCACGTCCCGACGCTGCTCGATGCCGGCGTCAACATCATCGGCGGCTGTTGTGGCACCGGGCCGGAGCACATCAAACGCGTGGCCGCCCTGGTCGAAAGTCACAAGCGTAAAGCGCACTGATGAGACCGGCCGTCACGTGCCCGCCTGGGCAGTTACCTGGCGAGCAACGCATCCAACAGACCGATCGTTTCTCCCTTGCGCTTGACGACCAAGACCGGCTGCGGGGCACGCAGCAGAATCTCTTCCGCCGTCCCACCCAGGATTACGGCGGCGGCCGGGCTCAACCCCCGGCTTCCAACCACGATCATGTCCATCTTGCGGGCGGCCGCCAATTCATGCACCGCCGCCGCGGTGTCCTCCGAGCAGGTACAAATTGCTTCGACCCGCGCGCCGCTGGTGTCAACGTCGGCGACGAACTCGTCGAGCTGCTTCCGCACCACCGCGCCCTGCTTGGCAATTGCCTGGTCGAAATCCATGCCCAGCTTTCGGTAGCCGTAACCGACACTGTAGACGGTGTGCACGAGCACCTGCGGCTCCTCGTCTGCCACCGCGCCAGCACAAGCGATCTCCAGCGCCATCTCCAAGGCCAACCGGGAATGCATGGACAAGTCGACCGACACGTGGATCCGGCTGAAATGTGGGAGACAATAGTTGGGGACGATCAGCACGCTGCACGGCGCTTTGCGGGCGAGCTTCGTGAACGCCGATCCGACCGCCGCCTGGTGGGCTGGCAGCCGCCGCCCTTTCACGATCAGATCGAGCTCCAGATCGCGAGCGCTCTTCAGGATCTCGGCCACGGCGCCGCCGGCGTGCACCTCGACCTCGGTATTCTTCGCCACGGATTCCGGCAGGGCAGCAATCGCTCGTTCGCGCAGCTCTTCGACGTCAATCGTTTCCGAGCCCGCGGCTTCCGGGCCGCCGCCATGTACATACACGCACAAGACCTTTTCGGACTCCGCCAGCAGCGCAAAACGACCGGCGTAGCCGAGCGCCACGTCATCAGCCGGTGACCCGGTTAGAAACACGCCGATCCGTCGGTACCGTTTCATGGCTCATCCCTTTGTCTGTCGAAGCGCCATCTACGCCTTCCCCGCCTTCAGCTTGCAGCGCGCCGCCGGAACGCGGCTACCAGGCCGGCTGGCTGGCCTAGCGCTCGCCAGCTTCCGCAGCCGGGCGGTAGAGCAGCGCGATCCGACCAACACGCTGCACCAACTCACACGGGATCCGTTCGGCCAATTCCGTCGCGGCTCGTGCGCACTCCGCGCGGTCGTCTGTGCTGATCCGAACCTTGAGCAACTCTTTCTCGCCGAACGCGTTCCGCACGTGCGCCACGGTCGCCTCCGATAATCGGCCCGCGCGGATGATCACGTTCGCTTTGAGCCGGTTGCCTTTCGCCGCCAACGCACGACGTTCCCTGGAACTCAGCGACATCCCGCATCCTCGCAAGTCGGGTTCACTACTGTACACTTCCTGTCCGCCTGCTACTATAGGGGTCAGTGGTGAAGGACTTCTGCCGGAGCCAGGGATGGCCGCACGCGATTCTCGCACCCGTGCGCAAAAACTCGAAACGCCCAGCTTATTCGACTACATGGATCGGGCGCCCGCTGTGAAGATCGGCGGCGTCCGCCCGGCCTTTGTCGAATCCGCAGCGATTGAAGATGACGCGCCGCCGGATGATACGGCACCGCAGGAAGTCTCGGACGATGACGAATGCGTGGACGATCTCGCGCCGGACGACGCATCGCCAAGCGATGAAGCCGACGTTGAACCGGCACCTGACGCGGACACTGCCCAGGAGGGCGTCGGCGTCGGGCCAGTAGGTAGTACCGGCGTCTCGCCGGTCCTCAAAACACGGGCTAGCATCGGCGTCTCGCCGGTCCGAGCGCCACCGAGACGGCGGCGCTCCCCGAGGTTGCCCGCGATTCTGACGCCCGCCGCCCAGAACGGCGAGGAGCCAACAGACTCGGAGGCAAGCACGTTGACGGCTGCCGCATCGGTTAAGACGAGAAAAACAAGGCGCCCGAACGCCAGGGTGGCTGAGAAGCCCGCCGGCCGCGCGCCGGCATTCAGCAAGCGCGGCAGGCCCGTCACCGCCGAGTCGCTTGCCGCCAAGCAGCGCGACATCTCCGTCTCGGAATTCTTCGCCAAGAATCGCCACCTGCTCGGCTTCGATAACAAGCGCAAGGCCCTGCTCACGACCGTCAAGGAAGCGGTGGACAACAGCCTTGACGCCTGTGAGGAAGCCCACATCCTGCCCGAGCTTCACATCCGGATCGACCAGCTCGCCGAAGACCGCTTCCGCGTCAGCGTGCGCGACAACGGGCCCGGCATCGTCAAAGCGCAAATTCCCAATATCTTCGGCAAGCTGCTCTATGGCTCGAGGTTTCACCGCCTCAAGATGGCCCGCGGGCAGCAGGGCATTGGCATCTCCGCCGCCGGCATGTACGGCGTGCTGACCACGGGCAAGAGCGTGCACATCACCTCGCGCACCGGTCCGAAGAAAGTGGCGCACCACTTCCAGATCCAGATCGACACCGCCAAGAACAGGCCCGACGTCGTCAAGGACGAGGAGGTTGAGGTCTCCTGGGAGCGCGGGACCGAGGTGACGATCGAGTTGATCGCCAGCTACAGTAAGGGCAAGCAATCCGTTGACGAATACGTCGAGCAGACCGCCATCGCCAACCCCCACGCCCTCATCTATTACGTCTCGCCGACGCGCGAGCACCGCGACTTCCCCCGTGGCACCGAAGATCTGCCCGCCGAAACCAAGGAGATCAAGCCGCACCCCCACGGTATCGAGCTTGGCGTGCTGATGAAAATGCTCAAGGAGTCCAAGGGGGTGAAGCTCTCCGGCTTCTTGCAGCGCTCTTTCTGCCGGGTTTCGCAGGCCGGTTCTGATCGCATCTGCCAGCAGGCCAACCTCAGTCCGCGGGCCGCGCCCAACACGATCGGCACGCACGACGTCGAGAAGCTCTACGAGGCGATGCAATCCGTCCGAATTATGGCCCCGCCCATCGATTGCCTCGCCCCGATCGGCGTCCGCAACCTGCTGGCCGGGCTGCTCAAGGAGGTCAAGGCCGAGTTCTATACGGCGACGACCCGCAGCCCGGCCGTCTACCGCGGAAACCCCTTCCAGATCGAGATCGCGCTCGCTTACGGCGGCAACCTCGCAACCAAGGGTGGGGCGGGCGTCTCGCCCGCCGCAACCGCCGCGCGCCTCATCCGCTTCGCCAACCGCGTGCCGTTGCTGTACCAGCAGTCCTCATGTGCGGCGTACAAGAGCGTGCTCGACGTCGATTGGCGGAATTACGGGCTTTCGCAACCCGGCGGCAGCCTCCCGACCGGCCCGCTGGTGGTCATGGTCCACATGGCCAGCGTCTGGGTGCCCTTCACCTCCGAGAGCAAGGAGGCCATCGCCGACTACGACGAGATCCGCAGGGAGATGAAGCTGGCGTTGCAGGAGTGCGGCCGCAAGCTGAGCGCCTACGTCCGCCGCCGGCGCCGTCAGAAGATGGAAGCCCAGCGCCGCGACATCTTCGGCCGCTACATCCCCGACGTCGCCGAAGCCCTTGCGAACATCACGGGCGCCAGCGAGCAGCGGATTCTCCGCGACCTGCGCATGACCGCCAAGACCCGCACCGCCGAAGCCGACGTCGTCCTCGACGAAAACGGCAAGCCCGTCGACGTAGCGTCCGGTCTCCGCACCGGACGAGAAGTAGCGTCCGGTCTCCGTGCCGGACGAGAAGTAGCGGCCGATCTCTCGTCGGCCGGCAAGGTAGCGGCCCGCGCCCCGCGCGGCCGTTCCGCAGCGTCTGGTCTTCGTGCCGGACGAGAAGTAGCGTCCGGTCTCCGTGCCGGACGAGAAGTAGCGTCCGGTCTCCGTGCCGGACGAGAAG
>JBHHZX010000309.1:0-4933 GCA_046758265.1 Phycisphaerae bacterium | reverse complement strand
GAGCGGGACGACAGGCATGCCTGCTGCGCCTGCGCTCATTACCGATCGATCCGGGCACTTGTCGCTGAACGAGCGCCTCCTGCGCGCCGTACCGCTGGCCACAGGTGCCCCTCCTGCGCCGCGTTTTCGGAGACTTCGGCACGCGATCGCCGCGACGCGGATTGCAGGAGAAGCAGGTGCGCGCGACGTCGAGGATCCGCCGTGGCGAGACGCGCCGCTACACTTCCATGATGTCTTTCGTCTTCTGTTCCAGGAGCTTGTCGATTTGCTCGCAGTATTGGTCGGTCAGCTCCTGCACCTGTTTTTCGCCGCTCTTGACGTCGTCTTCGGTCAGTTCCTTGGCCTTCTCGGCGGCGCCGAGCGCCTTGTTGGCGTCGCGACGGGCGTTTCGGACGGCGACCTTCTGCTGCTCGGTAAGCTGTTTGACGTGCGCGACGAGCTGACTGCGCCGCTCGGTTGACAAAGGCGGCACGGGCAGGCGAATCATCTTGCCGTCGTTCTGCGGGTTGATGCCGATCTCGCTCTTTTCGATGGCGCGCTCGATGTCCTTCAAGGTCCCGGGATCGAACGCCTTGATAACAATGGTGTTGCCCTCGGCGACGCCGATGTTGGCCAACTCCTTGAGCGTCAGCGTCGCGCCATAGGACTCGACCTCGACCTTGAGCTGGTCCACCAGGCCGATGGAAGCGCGTCCGGTGCGAACAGCCCGCAGCTCGTGCTTGAGAAACGCGACGGTCTTCTCCATCTGCGCCTCGGCTTCCAGCAGGATATCATCCAAGGCCATCGACAGCACTCCCGCATGGTCGCCACGAGCACCCCTGGTCAGGATAGCGAGCGGGGAGCGGCCGCTCAAGACAACGCGGGGAGCAGGTTGGCCGCTAACTTGGCAGCGATGGGATTATCGGAAACCGCGTCCTGCGCGGAACGCGGCCGCTAGGTCTCGCGCCGAGCAGGTCAGGAGGCGATTCGTCCCGCTTTTCGGTGCCGAACCTAGCTGTTGCGTCGCGGCGGAAGCCTCGCGAACTTATCCATCCCATTGCACCGCTTACGAAACTAGCCTGCCCCGATCGCCGATATGACTCCCGCAACGACCGGGCAAGCGTTGCGGTGCCCGGCCACTGAGCGATACGTTGGAGCGGTGTCCCCGTTGGAGGATCGTTGTGAAAACCCTCTTTGTCACCGGTGCGGAAGGCTTTACGGGAAGGCACCTCGTCGAGTACCTGCGGAGGCGGGGCTACGAGGTGATCGGCGGTGTCCGAAACCGCGCCCGAAAGCTGGCGTTCGAACGGCGGTACGGCAAAGCCCTCGTCTGCGACGTGAGCGATGCGATCAACGTCGCCCGCGCCATTGCAAGTGTCAAACCCGACGGCGTCATTCATCTGGCAGGTACGGCGCAGCCACAGGCCGCCAATGCCGAGCCGCTCGCGGCCTATCAATCGATCGTCACGGGCTGGGCGAACATGCTCGACGCGATCCGGCGGGTCGTCCCGCGCGCCCGTGCTGTGCTGACGAGCACCTGTGAGGTCTACGGTAACGCCGGAGGTGACGAGCGGCCGCTGAGCGAAGATGCGCCGCTGGCTCCGGTGAATACGTTCGGATCGTTAAAGGCGACCGCCGAGTCGATCGCGCGCACATTCTTCCAGAACTACCACACGAACGTCACGATCGTGCGGCCTTTCCACTACACCGGTGCGGGACAGTCGGAAGATTTCTTCTTCGGCTCGGTCGCGAAGCGGCTGGCCGAGTGGGATCCGAGCGCCCAGGGCAACCAGTTGCAACTGCCGGACCTCAACTTCAAGCGCGACTTGCTCCACGTGTCGGACATGGTGGAAGCCTACGCGTGTCTGCTCGAAGAAGGCCGGCCGAACGAGGTCTACAATGTCTGTTCCGGGCGAACCTGGACGGTGCGGGAGATCGTCGAGCTGATCGTCCGGGCGATGGGGCGGACCGTCAGTGTCTCCGACCTGCCCACCGACGAGGACGGTCAGGTGCCGTGGCTGTGCGGCGACAACAGCAAAGCCTGCTCGGAATTCGGGTGGCAGCCGCGGTACACGATCGAGCAAGCGGTGACTGAGCTGACGCAGAGTTACCTGCCGCAGGAAAGCCGCGTGGGGTCGTAAGGCGTCCGACGGCCGAGGGTACATAATTCCGTAAACAGGCGCGGGTGGGCCCGGTACACAACCCGGGCCCATCGCTTTTCTTTTGCGCCGCTGGCTGCGGTTGCTGATCAACGGCAGACAGCAGGGCAGGTCGAGTCCTCGAGACCTGCCGCTGCTGGCGGAAAAGGCAGGTCTCGAAGACTCGTCCTACCCCACTCAGCCTGTTTTGACGGCGCGCAACTCTCTTCATGGAAGTCACTAAGAGGCTCTGCCGCTTGCGTGCCGGCATAATGTCCGCGTCCGAGCGAGCACCGGGAGATGAGCATCTGATCATCGCTCGGCCGACGTGCTGTCGGCCTCAGGATCGTCCGTTGGCTGTCCAGCCGGGTGCTGAACCCCGATAGTTTTCGAACCGTGGGGGCACGATTTCGTCTTGGCAGCTTCCAAGCGGCGGGATATAGTATATGGTTCGGCGTCGCCTCGGGGGCGACGGCTCGATCACTGGAAGAAGTGTTTGGGGTGCCCGGGAATCCTCGCAGAGTCACCAGCGGAGAGCCAGATGGCGGTAAGGTTGCGGCTGAAGCGCCTGGGGCGGAGGCACCGCCCCTTCTTTCGCTTGGCGGCCATGGAGGGCCGGAACCCGCGCGACGGCCGCGTGCTGGAGGAACTCGGCTTCTACGACCCGGCGAACAAGGAAAAGGCCCAGCAGGTCAAGCTGAACGCGGCGCGGATCAAGTACTGGCTCAGTGTGGGGGCCGTGCCCAGCGACACGGTTCGCAGCCTGCTCAAGAAAAACGGCATCGCGACAAAGTGAGACGTACGCGGTTTATGCCCGGACGAAATGATGCGTATCGACGTTCTGACACTGTTTCCAGAGGTGATGCAGCCGTATCTGACGGCCAGTATCCTCGGTCGTGCGCAGTCCGCCGGCATCGTTGAAATCCGCACCCACCAACTCCGCGATTACACCCGCGATACACATCGGAAGGTTGACGACCGACCGTTTGGCGGCGGGCCCGGGATGGTGCTCTCCTGTCAGCCCGTCTGCGACGCCGTCGAGGCCATTGAAGCGATGGACGCGCGAAGGGCCCTGCGAGTTCTGTTTACGCCGCAGGGCCCGCGTTTTACCCAGCGAACCGCCAGCCGCTTTGCTTCCTGCGAGCGGCTGTTTTTGATTTGTGGACATTACGAAGGTTTCGACGAACGCATCGTCGAGCTGCTCGAGCCGGAGGAAGTCAGCCTCGGCGACTTCATCGTGACCGGGGGCGAAATCGCCGCGCTGGCCGTGATCGACAGCGTTGTCCGGCTGCTTCCGGGGGCGCTCGGAAACGAAAACGCCACCGGAAGCGAGTCCTTCCAAGACGGGCAGCTTGAATACCCGCAATACACGCGCCCGCGTGCCTTTCGCGGGCTGCAAGTGCCCGACGTACTCCTTTCCGGGAATCATGCCGATATCGAAGCGTGGCGTCGGTCGCAATCGGAAGCCCGGACGCGGCGACGGCGTCCAGACTTGTTGGAGAAGAAGAATTGCGCGGCCCAGCGCCGCCCGGATGTTGAAAACCACGACCAGCCAGGAGGTGGCTTTGCTGGCGGCAGCGTTGCCCCACGGACTGCGTGACGACGAGAAAGAGAGGCGTCCCGATGAGAAACCCCCTGTTTGAGGTGGTCGAGAACAAGTACAAGCGCGCGAGCGAGCTGGATTTCGAGATCGGTGACAGCGTCGTCGTGACCATCCGCATCGTTGAGGGCGGCAAGGAACGTTTGCAGGACTTCGAGGGGACCGTCATCGCCCGCCGCGGCGGCGGCCTCGATGAGATGTTCACGGTCCGCCGGATCGTCGCCGACCAGGGCGTCGAGCGCACTTTCCCCCTTCATTCTCCCAAGGTGGCCTCGATCAAGACCCGACGCAGTGGTAAGGTGCGACGTTGCAAGCTGTACTACCTGCGCTACCGCGTGGGCAAGTCCCGCAAGCTCAAAGAACGCCGGATTTCCGCTGCGCAGCGTCGCGCGGCGGAGGAGGCACGGGCCGAGAAGCAGCGTAAGCTTGCCGAAGCGGCGGAAGTTGCCGCTGCCGCGACTGCCGGCGAGTCCGCCCAAGACGCCGAAGTGGCCGCAACCACGTAGCATTTGTTGGCGTGAGCGATACCCGCTCCGAACTTGGCCTGCAAGGCGAACGCTTGGCCGAAGCGTTTCTCAGGAAGCGCGGTCTGAAGACGCTCGCGCGGCGTTTTGCCACCCCCGTCGGCGAAATTGATCTGGTCATGCGTGAGGCGGAGACGGTGGTCTTCGTCGAGGTAAAAACGCTGCGCGACCGGACGTTCAAAGACCCGCAGGATCAGGTCAAGCTTCCCAAACAGCGCAAGCTGCTCAAAGCCGCGCAATGGTTCCTGAACCGCAAGCGCTGGACCGACAAGCCCTGCCGCTTCGACGTGGTCGCCGTCGTGCTGCCCGAACAGGACGAACCCGAGATCGAACACTTCCCCGACGCCTTCGTACCGGAGCGGTGGTAGAGCAGCAGTTGGGTCTGCGGGTTCGCCCTGCACTGCTTTCCCGAGACCTTCGCGCCCGAGCAATGGTGCGCGTTTAGACCATCGACCCCTTGTCGCGGGGAAATGTAGCGGCCGGCGCCCCTGCCGGCCGTTGACCGGCTTCAGCCGACCGGCAAGTGCCACCGACTTCAGTCGGTGGTAACAAGGGCCTTGATCCCGATCTGATCATAGCCGGCTTCAGCCGGGCTTCTCGACCGGCGATTCGTCGGGCTCGCACGCCTCCAAACGATGATGCACACGACCGGCCGCGTGGTGTTCGCGCTGGTGCCCGATGTACTCCACAAG
>JBHHZX010000308.1:0-4967 GCA_046758265.1 Phycisphaerae bacterium | reverse complement strand
TTTCCGCGTGCGGCCCGCCGAAGCAGCGGTGATACCCTTCGCCGATGATCTTTCCGCGGCGGACGATGACACAGCCGACCATCGGATTGGGCTCGACGCGGCCCTGCCCGCGGACAGCCAGTTGCAGCGCCCGTCGCATGAAGGCGGCCTGGTCGGGCTTGCGGCGTGCCGCCCCGGCGGTCTCTTGCGGGCTATTGTGTGTCTTCAACTGTGACCGACTGCGTTTGCTCATCGCCCAGCTCGCGCTCAGCATCGAGCAGAAAGTCTTCGTCTGTCAGCGCTACGCTGGGATCGACGTCGTCCCAGACGTATGCCGCCTCCAGTTTTCCCGAGGAATAGAGAATCCGCGTGCAGACCGGCAGGTCGGTCTGCACATCGATAAACAGCTCTTGCACCGGCGCCTTGTGCTGCGACGGTGGAAAGTCGAGCCGCACGTAGTGGACCACGCGGTCGGATTCGGACAGCTTTGTCAGACCGTGGTACGAAATCGCCACGTCGTCGCCGGCCCGTTCCACATTCCCGAGCGTGCGCTCCATCATGCGTTCGAGGCCGAAGTCAGTGAGTGGGTACTTCGCTTCACCCCAGATCACCGGCGTTCGCAAGCCGACTCGCTTGATGCGCGGGGCAAGCCCGAACAGGCCGTGTCGCGGGACGAAGCGCACCTTGTTCCCCTGCTCAGCTTCGACGTACGTGGATTCGCCGTATTTGATATCGGGATCCATCCACTTCATGTAGATGCTGAACGGCTTTCGCCGGAATTTGCAGGCGATGTGCTCGGGATCGCGCAGCGTCCTGAACAGGCCGCGGCGCTCCTGGCGGGTGAAGGTAAGCGTGTACTGTTCGAGGGCGCGGCACTTCTCCGCGACCCGGTACAGGTACGCCCGCGGATCGCTCCGGACCGCTTCCGCCCGTGCGTCGGCTTCCGCAGGCGCGATGCCCTTCAGGGGCCCGGCGACCGGGGCAATGGTGTGTTTTGCCGCGCAGCCCGTCGCGCCGGCAAGTGCGATCAGACCGAACCAGAGAAGCGCTTGCGGCCCGGGGCCAACCCTGTGCTTCACGACCGTGTTCTCCTTGGGCGCACAACCCCCTCTGCGCCGCCCAGAATCCCCCATTGGCAGAATGCCGTATTCTAGCGTGGAAGCGACGAGATTTTCTCTGCCAGCGCCGGTTGCCAGCCGAAGTAGACGCCCAGGACCGTACTGTCGCGGTCGAGGATACGAAACAGGGGGAGCTCGCGCGGGGATTCAGCGCCGAGCGGTGGACCCGCGAGTACGTGCGTCAACCCCGCACCGCAGAGTCGCGCCGCCCGCCGTCCCGCCGCCGCGTCGCCGTCGATGTTGAGGCACACGACGCGGCAATCTTCGGCCGAGAGTTGTTCCTGGAGGTCGCGAAGGGTCGCGAACGAGCGCAGGCTCCAGAGCGAATTCGCACTCCAGAAGTACTCGACGACGAGCCGGTCGCGCACCGTCTCACTCCGGATCGTGTCGTTGTCGGGCGTTTGCAGCGACCAGTGCGCCGCTGACTTGCCGAGCCATTGACGGGCGAGTTCCGCCCGCTCGCGATAGCTGTCCATCCTGTCAGCGGCCGCCGCTCGCCGGGCCCGCGCGAGTCGACGCAGGGGCGAGTTCGTTTTAGGCGGCAGGCCCAGGATCAGTTCGGACCACAGGCGGTCGATCTGTGCCAGAATCCGCTCGATCTGGGCCGGCTCGGTGACGATTTGATCGAGCAGGCGGTCTTGCATCCGCAGCGTGGACAAGAAACGCTTCGCCTCTTCGGCCCGCTGCGCGCACCAAAGTGGCTCGTGTTTCAGCCGGCTGTGCAGCCGCGTCAGGCTCAGGACGCGCCGCTGGGCGCTGCGGCTGCGCCGCTCGGATTCGACACGCACCACCACGCCGCCCTGCGGGTCAAACCAGTAGCTGCCGCGCTGCGTCTGTCCCCGGGTCTCGGCGACCCCGGTCGGGTCCTCGAGCGTGAAGTCCACGCGCACGGGCCCGTCGGCCTGCGAGTCGGAACCGACCCGCGTGCAGCGCCAACGACGGCCGAAATGATCCGGCGGCGTCAGCCAGGTCGGGCCGGCTTCGAGCGCCGGCGGCAGGACGGGTATCAGCTCGAAGATCGGGTCGAGCCCCGCGATCCGGGCGAGGATTTCGCCGGATAACCTTCGCCGGCCGCGGGTGTCTATGTGGAACAGCGCGCCGCGGGTCGCGCCCGGTTGGTGATCCACGACGCGGACCAGGTCGGCGAGCACGAGGCGTTCGTCTTTCTCGCTGGCGAGGCACCACAGTTGGACTTGCTGGCTGTAGCGCTCGACGGTGGGCTCACCCTCGAGTGGCGTAACCCGCACGCGCCGCTCGTAAACCAGTCGGTCACCGATGTCCAGGTGGTAGCGCAGCGGCGGCCCCGCCAGGACAGGTGGGCCCGCAGCGAAGGCGGCCGACAGGCAGATCGACCTGATCCAGGCCCGGCGAACCTGTTGCTGCCAGGTGGCGCTCATAGCGAGGCTTTTAGAGGTTCCACGCCACGCGTGCAAGCTGGATCGCTGTACCGCAGGAGGGCGCTCCCCGTGGCGGGTTTCGCGGGTGGCGGTACAATTCGGCGATACGATTACACACGAGGAGGCGGATCAGTGAACGTTGTACGCCAACCGCGGGTCTACCTGGTCGGGCGGCAGACGATCGACGCTGACGCGGTCGATCGCTTCCTGAAGGACCACGGATTGGCCTGGGAGACCGATACGGAGGTGGGGGCCGAAGCGTTGTGCGAGATGGCCGGCCGGGTCTGCTACATGTCGTTCGGGAAGGGTCGCAAGACGAATAAGGAGTATCTCGGCAATCTCATCAGCGTGCAGCACGGCTCGGTGCTGGAGCACGCCGTCTGGAGTTTTCTGTTCACCGGCGTGTCCCGCTCCTTCACGCACGAGCTGGTGCGGCACCGGGCGGGTTTCGGCTATTCGCAGCTTTCGCAACGCTATGTGGACGAGAGCACGTGCGACTTCGTCGAGCCGGCCTGCATCGCCGACGAACCCGAGCTGCACACCATTTGGCAGGAAGCGGTTCGGCACACGCACGAAGCGTACGGCAAGCTGGTCGCGGGGCTGGCGCGCAAGTTCATCGACGAGCCCGATCCCACGCTGCGTCGGAAGCTGGCCCGGCAGGCAGCCCGCAGCGTGCTGCCCAACGCGACTGAGACGAAAATCTTCGTGACCGGCAACGCCCGCGCCTGGCGCCACTTCATCGAGCTGCGCGCCAGCGAGCATGCCGAGACCGAGATTCGCAGCGTAGCTCTCCAGGTACTCAGAGTATTGCAGAAGGAGGCCGCGAACGTCTTCGGCGACTACACGCTGGAGCGGCTGGCCGACGGGTCCGAGGTGGCCCGCACGCCCCATCGCAAGGTGTGATCGGTCTGCGCCCGTCGCGACAGCCGCTTGGAGCTGGCCATGAGCGGAATTGTTACTCGGCGGCGTATCGTCTGGGGGTTGGTCTCTCTGGCATGGTGGCTGGCGCCCGCCGCCGCAGAGATGGCCAAGGTCCAACTTAAAGACGGGACGACGATGCGCGGCGACGTCGAGCTGACCGAGGGGGAGGCGCTCATCCGGAACGAAGCCGGCGTGGTGCGTTGCCAGCGCGAGCGCGTCGATCAGATCGAGTGGCTCGAACCACCCAAGACGGTTCAGGGCGCCTACATGCGCCGATTCTGGGTCCTGGCCCCCGACGACGTCCAAGGTCACGCCGCGCTCGCAGGCTGGCTGGTCGAGCAGAAAGCGTTCGAAGCAGCCCGCAAGCAGTGCGAATACGTCCTCAAGTTGGAGCCGGACCACCACGACACCGCAGCCCTTCTTGAAAAGGTCGAAAAGGAGCTGGCCGGCGAGCCGGGCGAGCAGCAGACTGCTGAAGGGATTCCAGAGCAGCGGGCCGGCGAGGGCACCACGGGGGAACGCGACGGCAAACCGGTGTCCCCGCGCTACGAGGGTGTCCCGCCGCCGCCGCCGCTTTCGCCGCGCGACATCCTGAGACTGAAGCTCTCGGAGGTCGAGCTGGACGGGCCGGCCGAACGGCTCAACGTGCGGTTTCTGAGGGCGCGTGGCGAGCGCGACGTGGAAGATCTGGTCCGCGCGGAAATGTTCAACGCGCCCGACTATGATCCGGACTGGTCGCAAACACTCGAGCAGGCCCGGCCGTACGAGAAGCTGCCGGTCGTTCTCAAGGCCACCGGACTGAAGTACGCCGACCGCATCGAGATTCGGGGTCACCCCCGCGTCTTCTCGACTTACCGGCAGCGCGTGCTGCCGCTAGTGGCCAAGGGTTGCGTGCGGTCCGGTTGTCACGGCGGTCGCCGCGCGCACGCCTTTCGCTTCCCGATCGGCTCGCAATCGAGCGATGAGTTCCTGTACACCTCGTTTGTGATTCTGGACGAGATGGGAACGGCTGCGGGCCCGATGATCGACCGCGCCCTGCCGGAGCAGAGCGCGCTGCTGCGTTACATGTTGCCCGCGGACAAGGAGCGGCCGGTGCATCCGCCGGTGAGAAGCGGACGCGTCATGCCGGTCTTGCGGGGGACGCGCGACCACCGCTACCAGCCGCTCGTGGACTGGATCAGTTCGCTGCGCTCACCCCACCCCGATTACGGGTTGGAGTACGAGTTCCCGGCCTGGTTCGCGCCCTTGTCGAAACGGCTGCGCGCGTCGCTCATATTGGATGAGCAGCCCGCTGAAGGCAAGCCTGAACAACGGGGTCCCGCCGAGGGGCTGGAAGCCGGCGACAAACAACCATCCGACGACGAGAACAACAAGCAACCCTAGGAGTCCGTTGAAACAGGGGCACAGGCACCTGGCCGACACCTTTATTTGCCGGGGGTTTCGGCCGACGGTTCGGAGCCAGTCCCCTTTTTCAACGGACAGCTAAGCTAGTATTCCGTCACGCTCTGGTTTTCGGGTAGCGTCGGGTCTCCGTGCCCGACGACGCAAACGG
>JBHHZX010000307.1:0-4972 GCA_046758265.1 Phycisphaerae bacterium | reverse complement strand
AGCGCTCCGACGTACGCGTACCCCTCTGCGCCCAGCCCCCTGGCCAGCGGCGACCACGTCGTGCCGTCCCAGCGGGCGATGTGGTTGCCCACCGTCCCGCCGGCGGTGTAGAAATCGCCCCCGGCGATCAGCTCGCCGTTGTAGACGGCCAGGGCGTACACGCCCCGCGACTCAGCGCCATAGCCGCCGCTCACTCCGCTGCCCAAAGGTGACCAGCTCATGCCGTCCCAGCGGGCAATGTGGTTGGCGACGACGTCGCCGGCGATGGGGAACTGCCCGCCCACGTACAGCGCCGGGCCGCTGCCGTCGTCGTAGACCACGGCGGCACGCGCGCGGCCGAGCCCCGGAAACCCCTCGCCGGGCAGCCACTGCGGCTCACACTGTCCCTGCGCCCGCGGCGCGCCCCCGGCAGCCAGCAGGATCGTCAATCCGATCCCGAGCGCCAGTGTCTGGTGTCGATTGCAATTACGCATGATCGAGTCCTCCTACATGAGTTGTCAGTTAGCAGTTTTCAGTTTTCAGCTTCCAGTTCTCAGTTGTCAGTTTTCAGTCATCCGTGGCGTCCATCGCGGCCCCAAGCCGCTCGTGCAGGATCGCGGATCTGACCGCTTTCGCCGTTCGCCGCGGGCTGCGGCCGTTTACGGGCCGGGTCGCCGACCTGCCGCCGGGCGGCGTCGATCGGCCCGGCGTTGGCCGAATCGTTCTTCCGGTCAGATTGGCCAGGCTGCTTGCCCATCAGGCCTCCCGCGCAGCGCGCGACGGGTGGGAGCTCGGCCGGACCGCCGGGCTCCGGGGCCTTGGGGCGACAAAACGGGCCCGGACTCACGCAAAATCGTGAAAAAATTTCAAAATTTCGATTCCGAGCCCAGAATCTCGCGCAGCCCGTCGTGAGCCCGGGCGCGGAGCATGTGAACCGCCCCGGCCGAGCAACGCAGCGCCTGGCCTACCTCCGCGGGTGACTTGCCCTCCAGGTCGTACAGCTCGACGACCGTCCGATATGTCTGCGGCAGTTGCGCAATTGCTTGCCGCAGCGCCTCTTGCGCCTCTTTGTCAACGACGATGCGGCTGGCGGTCATCGCCGTGCGGGCCACTCTCTCGAGCAGCAGCACGCTGGACTCGTCCAGCGTGAGCGGTCGGACCCGCCGGCGTGGGTTGGCACGTTTGCCGCGCCCCAGCTCCCTGATCGCGTCGCGGAGATTGTTCTCCGCAATCGTCCGGAGCCACGCGGCGAACGCTGTGGATTTCCGGGAGATCAACTGCCTGATTCGCAGGAAGGCCTCCAGGTAGGTCACCTGCAGCACGTCGTCCGCATCAAGAGAGCCCCGCCACGTTGGACTGATGCGCAGGTGTTGGCGGAGCCGCGGGCCGTATGTTCGCAGGAGCGTCGTGAGGGCGTCGCGATCGCCCTGGACCGCCTGTGCAATCAGGCTGCTGTCGGACTCGGCCACGGACCGGACCTCGGCGCGGGGTCAGTCAGGTTCCCGCGCATCTGTCCCCAAGGCCCGTCGCCACCCCAGACGTGAGCAACCTTCAGTATGTCCAAACTGCGCGGCTGGCGGTGCGAATTCACCAGTAGACCGACTGATCACACCTCTGGCCGGAAGAGGGCGAATCCGGATGGGTGAATCAGCGACAACGGCTTATGCGAAGCGTCATCCATTATGAGCCGAGCAGGCGTGTGAGGAACACCGCAGCGCGGTTGGACTAGTCGTGCTCTTCGGTGTACAAGTCTGACAGCGCAGCGAGCACGTCGGCGTACGTCTTGGCGAGCGGAAATGTGTCGCATTCGATGTCGGCCAGGCCGTCTTCCGTCTGGATGAAGACGGGCCGTTCGGACATTGCGCCGAACGTGCTTTTGCCCACGCCGTGGACGCCGTAAAGCGTCAGGCGGCGCGGTTTGGGCTGTTTACCGCTGTGAACTTGGCTGAGCAGTTTCATTCGGGTCTCCTTCGTTACTTCGCCGCTCCGTCACTTCTGCCTGTGAACCCGGGCTCCGGCCGGCTCAGGGAGTCCGGTTCAACATCCGTGTCGAACACGCCATCCGACCCGGGCCGGCGTTCACAGCCGCTCAATCAATCGCAGTGATTCGAACCTCGTGAACCAGTTCCCCGTCTCGCGGCAGCGCCGCAGATCGTTCATCGCCTCCTCGTTCTCCTGCTGGACCTGGTCGAGCACGCTGGCGGCGATCTGCCACACGCCGCAGCGATATGGCTCGCGCTTTTCAACGGCGACGATGTGGACAGGGAGCACGTTGCCCGAGACCTCAGCGATCAGCGCTCTGTAAAACGCGAGCTGATGGGCGTACCCGAACGCGCGGATCGCGAGCTCGAACGAGTCGAGTTCATCGGCCGTCTTCAGATCGACGATCCCGCGGCCATCGACAGGGTTGATCCAATCGACGCGCGCCTGACAACGATGGCCGGCGTACTCGCAGCGGACGACACCCTCGGCCACGCCGTCGGCGAGCAACTCTCGCGTGAAGAGGTGGTCGCGCACAGCCGCTGTCATCTGCTCGACTGTCGCGGCCTGCGAATCGCTGAGCACGGGCCGGCCCTGCTGCGCTGCCCACTCGGCAAATGCCTTCGTGCTCGACCCGAACGGCTGACCCGTCCGCGGGTTGACCGGCCCGCCGACCGCGTACTGGCGCTCGTGGCGCTCGCGCCCCTCGAGGATCAGCGCGTGCGCCGCGCGCCCGACGAGGTACGCCGTCGTGTCGCGCTCGGGCACCAGGCCCAGCTCCTTCTTGCGGTAGAGCAGAGGACAGCGGCGGAAATCGTTCAGCGCGTGGGCGGTCAGGTAATCCTTGGCCTTCACGTGATACACGTCCGCAGGCTCACGGATCAGGAAGTTGAGCGTCACGATCGAGTTCATGCCTTTCGCGTCCTTCACGGGCTTGCCGCACCGCCTCTCCCCGTAAGCATGTTTCGCCGCAGAGGCCCCCAGTTCGTCGCGCGCCCCGAAAGTCACATGTCGGACATGTCCCCGCGCCGCCAGACATATGTTCGAGCGCTGCCAGGACGTCCTGCACGGGCGAAACCGCCGAGCGGGGAAACCGGAACTCCCGCTCGCCGGTGGGCTCTTCATCTGTGCGCATTGCGACAGCGTGATCACCGGCGAGCGCATCCGTCGTCGGCTGGCCAGCGGCGGGATTCGCGAGCACATCTACTACCGCTGCGCGAACAACGAGCCCGGCCCGCATCACCCGCGCGTGAGATGGACAGCCGTCATAAGTTCGAGCAGCGGCGGCGGGATCGCCGCAGGCTTGATCTCGTGCGGGCCGTGGCCGTCACGCCACCGATACTGGGCGCCGCTGATGTGGATTGAAGGGGGCCCGACGATGTAGCCGCCATCGCCACGAACATCGATGCCGACGAGCAGGCTGGTCCGGTTGCGAATGGTTCCGCCAGGATGAGTGAAGATCAGGTGCTGGCCGCCGCTGCCGCTAATGGCCTCCACGGTTGACGGCAGCTCGCCCTGCTCATCTATGAGCGCCTCCAGCGATTCGTCCCCACCGTGGCGCGGGTCAATGTCGAGCGCCACGATGCCCGACCTGGCACCCGTGCAGATGCCGACATTCGCATCCGGCCACTGTCTCCAGCAACGCTCGATTACGACCGGGTCGTTCGAGGCATCCTTGAGGCCGTTCTTGGTGTGCGGGTGCTTGCCCGGGCTGTCGCACTTTGTCTTGCCGCATGTGCAGACGCCGTCGCGGATGGAGTGCAACGGAATGACGTGCCAGCCGAGGGCGGCGTACCACACAGCCGAGTCTCTCAGGTCCATCGCGTTCAGTTCCATGTGTGGTCGCGAGATGTCATCGAGCCCCTGCGCCTACAACTCGCACTGGTCGGCAGCCGCCCTTCTCCCACTCCTCGATCCCACGGCGCGACCAACGACGAAGCTGTCCGAATTTCACGCCCCAGGGCATGCGACCGCAGTCTGCCAGTCGATAAATCGTCCGGCGCGATGTCTTGAATCGGCGTGCCAGATCAGCAACGTCGAACCACTCTTGCGCCGACTCGGCGGTCAGCGTTTCCCGCCCGGTGAGGTGCTCACCGGCAGCATGCTTTTCGCTATCCACTGTGCAGACTCCGCAGGTAGCACGATTGCGGTCGGGCGTCCGTACCCGACGTGCATGCGGAGTCTCGCAGATCAGTTACTTCGGTGTGTGAGACAGACAGTAGAGAACTGACAAAACGCGGCTACTGCGGTCACGTATTGGCGAAAATTATGGGTTCAGGAAGTAGGCCGGAAGTAGGTTTCTACTTCCCGGCCGGTTTCTGGCGGCGAATCGCGTCGGCTCGCTCGGCGATCTCATCGCTCGAGACAGTCGGCCAACCGTTCTCGTCAGCGGCGACGCCAGACGCTCGCTGTCGTTCGACGTAGGCGAGCCAGTCGGTCACGTGGATGCTGCGACGGTTCTTGCGCGGCTTTCCATCCCTACCCGCTGGCCGTGTCCAGCGGATGTGGTTCGTTCCGTAGTCTTCGAGAACCTGCGTGAGCTGTTTCGCTGTCAGCGGCATTTTGGCCGGCGTGTGCTTGCTCACGATGTCACCTGCGGAGACATAGGCGCTTCGGTCGGTCGGGTGCGCGACATAGCCGGTCGCGTCCGGCTCCCCGGCCTGTCCCACCAGCTCATGAGCATCTTCGCCCGGCCCTACATCGGCGTTGCCACCCGACAACGCGGCTTCCAGTTCATCGGCCAGGACAGTCGCCAAGTCCGAGCACGCGGAAGCGGCGTCATCGATCTCGCTCATGTACGCATCAGGCAGCCGCTTGAGCCAATGCTCGGGAACCACCTTGCCCATCGGCCCGAGCGGGAGAGCCGCCAACTGGTGCACTTGCTCAAGGTCGTACGGAAGTCGGACAAGCCCGCCTTTTTCACTCGTTCTCCACAGGTGCCGCGTCGCCGTCAGCAGCGGATGCCGGCCCGACCAGGCCAGCTCGAATACGAGCGCCCACCATAGTTCTTCCG
>JBHHZX010000306.1:0-4989 GCA_046758265.1 Phycisphaerae bacterium | reverse complement strand
TTGGAGCGTCTCGTCGCTCGGCATGATTCGCTCGAACTCAGCGATGTCGTAGCCGAATTCGCTTAGCGCGGCCCGCAGTTCGGCGCGCGTGAACGAGCCACGGTGCTCAAACAACCAGAAGTGCATCTCCCAAAAGCCGTCGTTCCCGTTCAAGATACCGGCGGTCTCAGCCGCGCGGGCGGCCCAACAAGCGTTGGGGTGCCGGGTTCTTTTCACCTTGCGGTTGCAGTCGCTGTTCATCGGATAATGCTTAAACGAGACGGACATGTCGTCCCGCCGCTCGAAGATCCGGACGACTTCCGACTCGATTCGCCGACACTCCTTGCACTGGTAGTCGGAGAACATCACCACCCGTATTGCCGCTTTCTCCGGGCCCAGCCGGTAGCGGCCGGTAAAGCCGGCGCTCCCCGCGCTCGGCTGGCCTGCAACGTCCGGCTCCGCCGGTTCGGCCACCCGCGCATCAGATTCGAGCGCCGCGGAAGCAGGCCCGGCCAGTCCAGCGACGGGCTCTGCCACGGCAACGACGGCTTCGGTCGTGTCTGCCGCGGCTGCGGCGCGCTGCGAAGTGGCAGAGATGATCGCCGCCGTCGAATCGGCCAGCTCCTCTTCGGCCTTGGCCTGCACAGCTTTGCGTTCCCGCCACTCGGTGCTACCCAGCACGCCGGAGGAGATTGCAAAGACGGCAGCAATGGTGGCGAACGCCCGCGCCGTGCCAGCCGCCGCGCCAGCCGCACGCTCGACGACGATCCAGAACGCGAAGTTGCCGAGGTGGGTTGCGACGCAATAGGAGCACACTTGCCGCTCGACGAGCATGATGACCACGAACCCCAGCGAAATCAGCGCGCCGCCACGAACGAGATGGCGAATTCCTACCGGCACGCCCGGCCGCGCGGTCAGCCAAACGACCGAGAGCCCCAGAAAGTACGCCACGCCAAGGAACGACACCGGCCAGCCTACGTAGGGGACTTTGCCCCACACGCTTGCCGCCGCTTCCGCGCAGGGGCTGCCCTCACCGCAGCCCGGCAGACTGAGCCCGCCGATGTGTTCGAGCGCGAGCAGTAGCGACGCGCTGGCGCACAGCCCCACTAGTACGATTCCCCACACGTAGACGCCTGTTGACACGCGTGGCACAGCCGGGGAACTTGAGCGCCCCGGTTTGTGGTGTCTTCGCTTATTAATGCGACGCCGTTTGGGCTTTCGCTTCGCCATATTGTTCTACTTATCCGGCTGTCTTCGACTCACGGATACCCTTCCGCAACCGTCAGTATAGCGTTTCGTGACCAGCCGTTCGCTGCGCTGATCCACGCGGAACCGCATTGTTGCTCTTCCCGGCCGCGTACATCCGACGCTTCACTTGCCGGACAACTACCCGCAGCCGGATTATCATCGTGCACATGAGTGCCGAGACCACGAACCAGCGGGCCGAACTTGAAATCTCGGGTATGCACTGCGCCGGCTGCGTCGCCACGGTCGAAGCGGCGTTGCGGAACATTCCCGGGGTTGCCGACGCCAGCGTCAACCTCGCCACGGAACGCGCCACGGTCGCGTTCGAGAGTGGCGGTCCACCGGTCGACACAGCCACGCTGATCCGCGCTGTCCAGGCCATCGGCTACCAAGCCCAACTGCCCAGGCCACAAGCCCGCCTCGCTGACGAACGCCAGACGCGACGCGAAGAAGAGCTGCGGTGGCAGCGGCGTCGAATCTACGCCGCCCTGACTTTGGGCGCGCCGGTGGTGGCGCTCCATTTCGCGAGCCAATCCGGCCCGGCCACGGTCAGCACCATGCCGCGGCCGCTCGCCTTCGTCCAGGCCGCTCTTACAGCCGCCGTGCTCATGATTGCGGCGGGCCCCATGATCGCCGGCGCATTGCGCGCCCTGGCCGCGCGCAGCGCCAATATGGACCTCCTCGTCACGCTGGGCGCCCTCACGGCGTTCTTCAGCGGCGGCGTCGGTCTGCTCATCAACGAACCTGCGCTGGTCATGTTCGAAGCCGCGGTAATGATCGTCGTCTTCGTTTCCGTCGGGAAATACTTGGAAGCGCGGGCGCGCGGGCAGGCGTCGGCCGCTTTGGAAACGCTGCTCTCCCGCTTGCCGCGCGAAGCCCTGCGGGTAACCGACGGCCGCACCGAAACCGTGCCAATCGACGCCGTCCGCCCTCAGGACGTATTGCGCCTGGCGCCGCATACCGTCGTACCGGTAGACGGCGAAGTGCTCCGCGGCCGGCTGACGGTAGACGAGTCCATGCTCACCGGCGAAGCCCTGCCCCTGGAACGAACCGTCGGCGACCGTCTCTTCGGCGGCACGCAAGTAGCCGACGGCCTGGCGGAGATGCGCGCGACCGCCACCGGCCGCGAGTCCACCGCCACGCGTATCGCCCAACTGGTCGCGCAGGCCCAGGCCTCCAAGCCCCCCTGGCAACGTCTGGCCGATCGCGTCGCCGCCATCTTCGTGCCCGCGATCGTTGCGCTGGCGCTGGCCACGTTCGCCGCGTGGAACTGGTGGGGCAACGCCGGCTCACTTTTTGCGTTGGAGCGCATGATCGCCGTGCTGGTCGTCGCCTGTCCCTGTGCGATGGGCCTGGCCATTCCCACGGCCGTCCTCGTCGGGACCACGCGGGCGGCGGAGCACGGCATCCTTGTCCGCGACGCCACGGCGCTGGAAGCCGCCGGGCAGGTGAGGGAGGTCTTGCTCGACAAGACCGGCACGCTGACCCTCGGAAAGCCGACGTTGGAGCAGGTCGAGCTGCTCGGCGACGGGCTGGAAGCGGAAGTGCTCCGTTACGCCGCCGCACTCGAGCAGCTCTCCGAGCACCCCTTCGCGCGGGCGGTTGCGCAAGCTGCGAAAACGCGCGGGCTGGTGCTTCCCGAGCCGAAGGATCTCTACTCCCAACCCGGGGCTGGACTGCGCGGCCGTGTGGACGACCGCGACGTCACCATCGGCAGTGCCGCGTGGATGGAAGAGAACGGGATTCGCACGTCCGAGCACATCGGCCGGGCCGACCAGCTCGCCGCCCGTGGTCAGAGCGTCATCTGGGTCGCGCTCGACGGTCGGGTGACGGCCTTGCTCGGCCTGGCCGACCAACTGCACCCGGAATCCCCGGCCGCGATCCGCGAGCTGAAGCGGCTCGGGCTGCGCACGCGGCTGCTGTCCGGCGACCGCCACGCCGCCGTCAGTAACGTTGCCGATTCGTTAGGTATCGACGCGTTTGAAGCGCAGTTGACGCCGCAGCAAAAGCTCGACCGCGTGCGACGCCTGTCGGAAACCGGGCCCGGCCTGGCGATGGTCGGCGACGGAATCAACGATGCGCCGGCGCTCGCCGCCGCCACGGTCGGCATCGCGATCGGCACCGGCGCCGACGTAGCCCGCGAGGCCGCCGACATCTGCCTGGTGGGCCATTCGCCTCGCCTGATTGCCGAAGCCATCCGCGTCTCGCGCTGCAGCGCACGCGTGATGAAGCAGAACCTGTGCTGGGCGCTCATCTACAACCTGGTCATGATCCCGGTTGCGGTTTTCACCATGCTGCCAGCGGCGGCGGCCGCCGCCGCGATGATGTGCAGCTCGCTGAGCGTGGTGGGCAACGCACTGCGTTTGCGGCGAGCGATCTGATCCTTGCCTCTCACTGCGACCCCCAGAAAACCGATAGAACACTCAGGACACTCGTGCGTCCTCGATCGCGAGCGGTGCAGCACTCGCACGGAGGCGACCCGCTGTAAACCGTGAAGGACGCGAACAGACGGCTGCGATCCGGTGCGACGGCGCGAGGTGTGGAGTTGGCAGGCAACGCGTCTGCCTGCCAAACTCCGCTCCCATCAAGGGGCCTGAGCATGTGCAGGCCGCCAAAATGGCGACCGGTTCTGCCCGGAAGCGGGCACGCAGGACGTGTGCCTCGCACGCCCAAGGACGGTCGATTCCTTCCCCGCACCGTGTCCCCCACTCAGGGTCAGGAGCAGGCCCTTTTTGCCGGGCGCGCGCACGGTTCAAGCCCGAGCGCAGGAATTGCCGATAAACCTGTCAACGAGGTGACTTCGGTAAGTGCATGACAGATTCGGAAGAAGAGCGGCCGCCGGCGGTTCGACGTACTTTGTGGTCAAGCTCCCTGCCAGATAACGACAGCCGTCCACGAACGCCGGCGGCCACCATCTTGCTTCCGGAGCCTTCTGCTCCGCTCTGAGTCGCAGGTGATTACTCGCAGCTCTTCATCGCGTCAACGGGGCGTACTACGGCAAGCTTGACCCCAGGGGACGCGGCAGCATCTCGACGCACGCGGCAAAACGTGCAGCATGGCACCGCGATCGACTACGCATCTTGTATTGTGCTCGGCACGCCGGCTGAGCAAACGTTGCTTTGCCCGCGCGTTTACGCCATCATGCCCGCACGCGGGGGTCCTTGCATCGCGCGAGCGTTCGCCGACCCCGGCAACCAGGGGAGCAGCGAAGCATGGCAATCTCCGCGCGTCTGGTCGGATTTGCAGTCCTCTGCTGCTGGTCTGTCGGCTGCGCCGCGCAAAAGCGCGTTGATCTGACAGCCCACACGGGCGGCAGCGCATTTCTGTTCAAGCAGTTCCAGGCCTTCGACGGCACCACGGGCCGCCCGCTGCGTTTTGCCGACATCGTCCGCCGGTGCCGTCACGCCGACGTCGTGCTGCTGGGCGAGCAACACGGCAATGCGATCTGCAATCAACTCGAGGCCCAGTTGCTGCACGCCCTGCTCGACACTGGTCGTCCGCTCATGCTGGCGATGGAGTTTTTCGAAGCCGATACCCAAACGACGCTCGACGCCTATCTGACCGGCAAGATCGACGAGGCCGACTTTCTCGAACAAACCAAGCGTCCCGCTTCGTACCTAAACAGCCACCGTCCGTTGATCGAGCTCAGTCAGGCCGCGCGCCTGCCCGTGACGGCCGCCAACGCTCCCCGCCGTCTCGTGACGGACTACCGCAAGTCCGGGCTGAGTTACGAGGATTACCGCGCCGGCCTCGAAGCCGAGCAAC
>JBHHZX010000305.1:0-5023 GCA_046758265.1 Phycisphaerae bacterium | reverse complement strand
CAGCACGATAACCGGACGCGTTCCCGGTTTCAATAATAGGTGACTGTCCCTATTTTGCAGCGGTTCCAAGGCCGACACTGCCGTGCCATCCGGAAAGATCTCTCCAGTGTGGTCCGGCTATGTCAGTCGTGTATCCGCCGCGCATCTGCCGGAGTCCTTACAGACTTCCGGACGCGTTGTAATTGCGGTCGATCCCAACCTCGTTCATTCTTGTTCTACCGGATGGGGGACCGACCGGAGCGGGTCTGCCCGCCGAGGAGGGTGGTCGCGAATCGGTCAGCGGCTATCCTACGGGCGTTGGATCCGCGCTGAGGAGATGGAACCTTGTGCCCGGCCTGTCGCGAGCCGCTGATCGCCTTTGAGCTGGAAGGCATCGAAATTGATCATTGCGTGGCGTGTAAAGGCACGTGGCTCGACGATGGTGAGTTGGAGCAGATTGCCGAGCTGGCCGACGTGCCGGCCGGGCCGCTGAGCGCCACGCTGCAGGAAGCCTGCCAAGGCACGCGCAGCAGGCGGCGTTGCCCGCGCTGCCGGCGCAAGTTAACCACCGTCGAGCTCGGCGGGGCTACGGTTGTCGAGATCGACCGTTGCCCGCTGGGGCACGGATTGTGGTTTGACGCCAGGGAGCTGCGAACGCTGATCGCGTCATTTGCCGAGGGTGAAACGGGGGCCGTCGCCACGTTTCTCGGGGATTTACTGCGGCACGAGCTGAACGCCCGGCCGAAAGGAGAATGATGATGGGGATTGTGCTGATGACGTCATTGGTCTGCTTCGGGATCGTCGTCATTCTGATCCTGTGGTTCATCGGGATGTACAACGGCCTGGTCCGCGAGCGGAACGAGGTCAAGAACTCCTGGGCGCAGATCGACGTGCAGCTCAAGCGGCGGCACGACCTGATCCCGAACCTGGTCGAGACGGTCAAGGGATATGCCGCCCACGAGAGAACCACGCTGGACAGCGTCGTCCAGGCGCGGGCGCGGGCGGTGTCGGCGGAAGGCGTTGCCAGCCGGGCACGGGCCGAGAGCGAGCTGGGCGGCGCCCTGGGCCGGCTGATGCTGGTCGTGGAGCAGTACCCCGATCTGAAGGCAAACCAGAATTTCCTCGCGTTGCAGGAAGAGCTGACGTCCACCGAGAACAAGATCGGCTTCGCCCGACAGTACTACAACGATTCGGTCATGAAGTACAACACGCGGATCCAGAGCGTCCCGGCCAACGTCGTGGCCGGCATGTTCAACTTCCGGCAGGAGGACTTCTTCGAGCTGGAAGAGCCGGCGGAGCGCGCGGTGCCGCAGGTCAAGTTCTAGCTGAAGGGCTCAGGGTTCAGCGGGAATTGCGGATTGCGGATTGCGAATTGTGGATTGCGGATTGGCGAGAACTTCGCGGCGGGCTTCCGCATCCGCGCGTGATGGGCTGCCACCGCCGCGCCTGCCGGCTGAAAGCTGACGACTGCGAGCTGTTAACTGAAAACTGAAAACTAACAACTAAAAACTTCGATGTGGGAGGCCATCCGACAAAACCGTCGTCGCTCGCATTGGTTGGTTGCCCTGATGGCGTTCATCCTGATCGCCTTGGGCACAGCCATCGGCGTGTACGTTCACCCGCAGCAGGGCGCGGTGTTCGGCGCGGGCATCGCGGTCATCGTGTGGCTGGTGCTCTGGCTGATCGCAGTCGCGGGCGGGGACGGCATTCTGCTGTCCAGCGTGAAGGCCCGCGAAATCACCAAGGACGACGCGCCGCAGTTGTGGAACGTGGTCGAGGAGATGACCATCGCCTCGGGGCTCGGCAGGATGCCGCGGGTCTACGTCATCGACGATAATGCGCTCAACGCTTTCGCCGTCGGGCGTAATCCCGAGAAGGCGGCGGTCGCGGTCACCTCGGGCCTGCTCCGCAAGCTCAACCGCGACGAGTTGCAGGGCGTCGTTGCCCACGAGATCGGCCACATCCGCAACCTCGACGTCAAGTTCATGACGCTCGCCGGCGTGATGGTCGGCAGCATCGTGTTAATCTCTGACGTATTTCTGCGCGGGCTGTTCTACGGCGGCGGACGACGCCGAACGTCTTCGTCCAAAGGCGGTGGACAGGCGCAAGCGATCATGCTGGTGATCGCGATCGCGCTGGCGATCCTCGGGCCGCTCGTCGCGCAACTGCTGTATTTCGCCTGCTCGCGCCGGCGCGAGTATCTCGCCGACGCGTCGGCGGCGCGGTTCACGCGCTATCCGGAAGGGCTCGCGTCGGCGCTGGAGAGGATTTCGAAGCGAGCGTCGGCGAAGGCAAAGGCGGAGTCGAAGCCAAACCGGGTCATGGCGCCGATGTACATCGTCAACCCGCTGCAGGCCAAGGCGGCGTTCAGCCTGACCTCGACGCACCCGCCGACCGAGAAACGCGTCCAGATCCTGCGCAGCATGGGCGGGCAGGCCGGCTTCGTCGCGTACGAGGCCGCCTATCGCAAGGCCATGGGCGCGCAGCGTGGCTGCCTGGGCGCGCGGACGCTCGAAGGCGCCGACGCCGTCGCGACGCGCCCGCCGACGCCCGAGCCCGAGAAGAAACAGCAGGCTGTCGCGCGGGCCCGCGAGGTTACGGACCTGCTCGACCGCATGGCGGATTTCCTCTTTCTGTCGTGCGTGTGCGGCGTGCGGATCAAAGTGCCGCCGGACGTCAAGCGCGAGAAGTTGGAATGCCCGCGCTGTGGCCGCGAGCACGCGATTCCCGCGGCCGAGTTGGCGGTCGTTGCCGCCGCGACAGCCACTGCTGTCGGCAGAGGCGCGCCCGGCGCAAGAAGGCCGCCGCCCCCGCCGCCGATGCGTTACAAGCGCACGGGCCAGGGCTGGGAATCGTTCCGCTGCGCCTGCGGCCACACGCTCCAGCTCAGCCCGAGCTTCGCAGCGTCGTTTATCCGTTGCGCAGAATGCAGGAACCGGATCGAAATTGATGGGGGCGGGCGTTGACTCACTCGCGACAGCCAGTGGGTCTTGCGACCCGCAATGCCATTTGCCGGCGAACATCTACGTGCTGCTTCAGTTATGACAAGGGGGCCTGGAGGTAAACCAATGACGGCCCGTTCCGCGTCGCGCAAGAAAGGCGTTCGTAAGAGCAGGAAATTGACTGTCGCTGCCAAGCTCGATCTGTATAAGGAGCACACAGAGGAATACGTCACGCCGAAAAAACCGGTGCTCGTGGACGTCAAGCCCGCCCGCTACCTCAGCATCGTCGGACGGGGCGAGCCCGGCGGCGAGGCGTTCCAGGCCAAGATCGGCGCGCTCTTCGCCGTCGCGTTCACGATCAAGATGACCAGGAAGTTCGCCGGTCGCGACTACAAGGTCTGTGCCCCGGAGGGGCTCTGGTGGAGCAGCGGCGGCAGGCTGGACTTCTTCCGCGAGCCGCGCGACCAATGGAACTGGAACCTGATGATCCGCACGCCGGAGTTCATTACGGACGACGATCTCGCTGAGGCGCTTGAGAAGCTGAAAGCCAAGGGAAAGGGGCCGGAGGTCGCCGAGGTCAAGCTGGTGACAATCGAGGAAGGCCGCTGCGTACAGATGCTACACGTTGGGCGGTATGACCGGGAGCCCGAGACGGTCGCCCAAATGAAGGCGTTTGCGAAGGAAAACGGCCTCTTTTTCCATGGCCTGCACCACGAGATCTACCTGTCCGATCCGCGGCGTGTCGCGCCGGAGCGGCTCCGCACAATATTGCGGCAGCCGGTTCGCTAGCCTGCGGCAGGCGTCGCGACGGAACCGGGCGACAGGCAAAACGCGCGACCGGCGGCTGCTTGGCAGCACGCTTGGGTTCCGATAGGATGCAGGAGTCGGGCCGAACGGGATTGCGAGAGCACCCCGTTTCTCCATAGGATTGGACGACAGAGAGCGAGCCGAGCGGGAAGCGGGCCGCGCGTCCGAGGTCGGCGAATTGCAACCGTCGCAACGCCGACGTCGTCGCCGTCACGCCGGAAGGGAGATCGCCAATGTACCGAATCCATTGTTCCGAAATATGGGGCGGAATCAAGAACGAAGATGTGGATGCCTGCTCGGCCGTCCTGACCTCAAGCCTCTACTCCAGCG
This sequence comes from Phycisphaerae bacterium, assembly GCA_046758265.1. GTDB lineage: Bacteria > Planctomycetota > Phycisphaerae > UBA1845 > Fen-1342 > JALSRY01. The sequence goes on along the minus strand of JBHHZX010000305.1, from coordinate 965 downwards.
CGTGCGACGGCGGTAAGGGAGGGGATATTTACTTCTTCAGCGTCTGCCAAGGCGACCTGCTGACTCGCATCGCGATCGCGGACGTGGTCGGGCACGGTGAGAAGGTCAGCCGCGTCAGCCAGTGGCTCTACGACAGCCTTCACGAGCGGATGAACGGCGGCGACGGCGGCGAGATCCTCGCGGAGCTGAACCGGCTCGCCAACGAGCGGGGTCAGGATGCGCTGACGACCGCGGCGATCATCGGGTTCTACAGGCCCGACTCCAGCGTGTACTTCGCGTACGCCGGACACCACCCGATGCTGATCCGGCGTCGTGGCACGGCGCGTTGGCAGGCCGTGCCGCTTGAGGTGTCTTCAGCCAAGCTGGCGAATCTGCCGCTGGGCATTGAGTACAACGTGCGCTATGACGAGCAGTTCGTTCCCGTGGAGGCCGGAGACCGTGTCTTTCTGTACACCGACGGGGTAACTGAAACGCCGGCCCCTGACGGCCAGCTCTTCGGCGACGAGCGACTGCGAGCGCTGCTCGACGAGGTCGGCGGCAAGAGCCCGTACGAACTGAAGACCGCCGTTCTCATGAAACTGCGTGAGCATGCCGGCGGGGAATTAACGCACGACGACGTGACGCTGTTGGCGATCGAGGTGCGCTGACCAGCAGTTGTAGCGCCGGACCTCGGAGTCCGGCGCATGTGCAAGCGGGCTGGTGGAAACGTCGGAGGCGGAGGTCCGACGCTACGATTCTCTGGCAACCCCGAGCCTTGCAACAGGTTGCTGGGTCGGATGGGACGATTGAGTTCGCTGCCCGGGGCGATCGAACTGTGGCATCCACGATCCTTGGCATCGAAACCTCCTGCGACGAGACCTCCGCCGCGGTGGTGGTGGACGGCCGCGAGGTGCGGTCCAACCTCGTCAGCTCACAGGTTGACTTGCACGCCAAGTACGGCGGCGTGGTTCCGGAAATCGCCGCCC
>JBHHZX010000304.1:0-5029 GCA_046758265.1 Phycisphaerae bacterium | reverse complement strand
CGGCGCCCGTTCTTATGTCTTGACCAGCTCGGCTATCCAGCCGACAACGGTTTCTAGTGCACCGATAAAGGCTTCCAGTGCCGCGGGCAGTGAAATTGCTATCAGTATGAAGCTCACCAATCCCTTGATCGAAAAGCCGATGGTCAAGATGTTGAATTGCGGGACTGTCCGCGAGACAAACCCCATGGCTGCGTTGACCAGGAACAGCGTCAACACGGCCGGCGCCGCGACGCGGACGGCGATTTCGGCGCCCAGGGTCAGCGCGTCGAACACCAGGCCCACACCCTGGGTAAACGTGCCCTGATCGCCCAGCAGCGGAATCGTGTTGAACGTGTCGAGCGCGACGGAAAGCAAAACGCGGTGGCCGCCGACGATCAGGAAGACGACGGCGCCCAACTGCAGGTAGAGGCTGCTGAAAATGCTCTGCTGCGCGCCGGTGGTGGGGTCGGCGATGCGGCCGAACGCCAGGCCCGATTCCTGGGCAATAATCTGTCCGCCCACCTGCAGCCCCAGGAAACACATGCGTACGGCCAGTCCCATCAGTACGCCGAGCAGCAGCTCGTTGCCCATCGCAAGCATGATGCTGACCGGCCGATCCGGAGCCGGCCCCCCCAACTGTACGAAGGGTGTCACCAGGGCGGCGAGTCCGAGCACCAGCAAAACCTGCACGCGGCGCGGAATCCCGTAGCCGCCGACGATCGGCTGAAACATGATCAAACCGCCCAGCCGGCTGACGACCAAGGCGAAGACGGGCAGCTTCAGGTATGTCGCGAGCAGCTCCGACGGCATCGAACACCACGCAATGTGAGAAGGAAATAAAGTGACCGAGCGCACATGCGCTAAAGGGCCGGCACCTCGTCACTTGATCACCGTGTCACCTTCTCACGTTCCACCAAACCCGCCCGCAAACATTGCCTGCGCGTACTCCACCAGGCGATTCGCGAGCCATGGCACGAAGAAGATCGCCGCACCGAACATCGCCACGATTTTCGGCACGATGCTGAAGGTCTGGTCCTGGAGTTGGGTGAGGGTTTGCAGCAGGCTGACGCTCAGGCCAACCAGAATGCCGACGCCCAGAATTGGCCCGGCAATCACCAGCGCGGTCAAGAGGGCCTCGCGACCGAGGTCCAGAGCCGTGGACAGTTCCATCATCGTTCTTCATCCCTACTGCACACTTGCCATCAGTGAGCCCCCAATCAGGTGCCAGCCGTCCGCCAGCACGAACAGCAGCAACTTGAACGGCAGCGAGATTAGCACGGGCGGGAGCATCATCATGCCCATCGACACCAGCACGGTGGCAATCACCATGTCAATCACCAGGAATGGTAGGTAGATTCGGAAACCGAGTGTGAAGGCCGTCTTGAGCTCACTCAACAGGAAGGCCGGCACCAAGGCCGTCATCGGCACCTGGTTCTGCGTGAGGACCTCGTCTTCGGGCACGGTGCGCTGGGCGGCATACTCGTACATCAAGTAGACGTCCTGCTCGTTGCCCGAATTCTCGATCTGAAGAAACATGTAGTCGCGCAGATGGGCGCCGGCAGTTGAAATCGCTTCCAGTTGGGTCGTCTCGTTGTTGAGATAGGGATTGATCGCTTCGTCCCGGATGCGCTGCCAGGTCGGCGCCATCACCAAAATCGTCATGAACACCGCCAACCCGATCAGAATCTGGGACGGCGGCAGTTGCTGCGTCCCCATCGCCTGGCGCAGCAGCACCAGCACGATCAGCATCCGCACGAAACTGGTCATCATCAGCAAGATGCTCGGTGCTACCGTCAGTAACGTCAGCAGAATCAGGATTTGCAGCGTAGAGCTCAGCGACTGCTTGTCGGTGGCTTTCGGCAGCAGGCGGCTGATGTCCGGGATGTAGACCGGGTCCGCCGTACTCGCGGGAGTTACGACGGCGGTGGCTGAATCCTGGGCGCGCGCCGGGCGGGCGGCGAGCGCGCCCAGCAATGCGGCAGCGACCAGCAGGAGGCGATAGGGTCGACCGGCAACGCCGGAACTGTGTGCCCGCGCGCCTCCGTGCCCGCATGCCTCAGCACTCTGATCCGCTCCGCAGAGCATGTGTCCTCCTGACACGCTCAAGACGACTCCGTCGTCACTTGTTCGGCCCACAGCGCCAACGGCCCGGTCGCCGCGCGTGCGGCTCGGCCGGGCGCTTCAGACTTGTGTGACCGCCCGCCGAATGCGCCGGATCGTGTTCGTCACGCCTTGCCGGACGTCGGCGATCCGCCGCGCTTCGGGCAGGATGGTTTCGTTGACACCGTCCTCCCGCTGATGGTAGCGCCGCGCTTCGCGTTCGAGGCAGGCGGTGAACTCAGCCTGGCTGCTGTCCGGCCGCGTTTGGGCCGCCTCACCGACCAAGCTTGCGGCGAGGTCCGGATTGTCGATCACGTCCAGGGCGCGCAGCGTCTCCTGGCTCTGGCCGATCAAGACCAGTCGGGGGCCGATCCGCACGAGGCAGAGTGACTGCCGCGGGGACAGTGGCGTCTTGCTGACCACCTCAATCAGCCCGGGGCGTCGGGCTTTGCCGAGCAGGGGCAGGTTGCCGCCCGTCATTGCCCGGTAGCCCCATGCTAGGAACACGATCAAGCCGACCACCCCGGCCAGGGCACCGAATGTCCGCAGCCACCGACGTTCGCCCTTGTCGCTCTTGGCGGCCAGCGGCGGTGACGCTCTCTCGAGCGCGCGGCGCCGGACGGCGCGACTCTCGTGGTTCGCAAACTCCGGCTCCACGGCTGCCCAGGGATCGTCGAGCCCGGCATCGAGACCGCTTTGACGTGACGCCACAGCCGAAGCGGTTTCGTCGGCCTCATCGACCGGCCGTTCAGTCTGCGCGGTCGCGGCAACCGCCAGCAGACTCGCAAACGCTGCTACCGCTGCCATCCTTGGCAAACCGGCGTTCATTTTTCCCCTTCGAGCGCGGGAATCGGGCTGAGAATGTCGTTGATTCGGACGCAAAAACTGTCATTCAGCACGAGCACTTCACCGCGGGCAACCAGCCGGTCGTTAACGAAGATATCGACGGGGTCTCCCGCCGCTTTGTCCAATTCCACCACCGAGCCCGCGCCCAGCGCGAGCACGTCCTCGATGAACATCTCCGTGCGCCCCAGCTCGATCTTCACGTCCAACTCGACGTCGTCGAGCATATCAATTTGGGAGGCGTCCGCCGTGGATCCCTCCGCCGAGAAGTCCGGCGCTTCGAACGGGACGGTGTTCGGCGGCAACGTAGCTTGCTGTTCAGACGTGCCGGCCGTCTCTTGCACGGCGGCGTCGACTTCGTCAGCGGACGCCTCGCCAGTCCGTGCACCGGCCGCCTCACCAGGCGTATCGCCCACCGCCGACTTCTCCGAGGCCTCAAGCATCTCCTGCATGGCGGCGTCGACTTCCTCTGGCGAGACGTCGGTTGCCTCAGCGCCCGCCGTCTCGCCGGACGCGTCGTCGGCCCCCGACTTCCCCGAGGCCTCGAGCATCTCCTGCATAGCGGCTTCGACTTCGTCCGCGGAGACATCGGTTGTCCCGGCACCGGCGGCCTTGCCGGAGGCGTCATCGGCCGCTGGTTGCGCGGACGCTTCAGGTTTGTCTGCGTGAGATACTTGTTGGGGGGTAGCCGGCAGTTTACCCGTAGCGTCGTCCCGCGCCGGCTCCTCGCCGGGCGGCTCTGCGGCCGGCTTGGCAGGCGCGTCCTCGTTCGGCCTGTCCGAGTCTTCCACGTCCGTCCGTTCTTTGCCTAAGTGGCCGTCCGCGGCTGTCGCGAGCGGTTCACCGGCCGCACCGCCGTCTACCGTAGGCTGCGCAGGCGACGGCTGGCCGCCGGTCGTTGCCGCGGTCTGCGGCTCGGCGGGCGGGGCTGGCGGTTGCGCTTCGTCGGTGACGGGATCTTCGGGCATCGACGAATCACTTCCTTGTGTGCTTCGGCCTTCCGACATTCCTGCGGGGCGGAACTAATCAGACCGAATTGGGACGCAGCGCGGTATCAGGACCTCGATGATGAGGTCTTGGTCGCCCGCCACCTCGCCAATGGCTTGCTGGAGCTGCATGCGCAGCGTCTTGAGTGCCGCCTCGTGCAGCACCGCCGGATCGGCCGCCCGCACAATTCGGGCGATGCGGTCAGAAATCTCACGCTGTCGCTCGCTCACGAAGACTGTGGCGTCCTCCTTGCGATGGCCGGCGACTTTGATGGCCACATCGAAATCATAGACGTAAGTCCGCCCACGCTTGTCGTTGGGGACCTTGAAGTTGGTCAACACCTCCACCTCAGCCGTGGCGGACAAGCTGCCGGGTTCTTCACCGTCGAGCAAATGCCCCTCTTCCTCTTCCGCGCCGTGGGCGACCTGCGGGCCGCCGCCGAAGAGCTTGGTCGCCGTGTAGAAGCCGATTCCTTCGACGATCGCCACGCCGGCGACCAGCGCGAGCGTGGTGCTGACGCGCAGTTTTTTTGGGGGGGCGACTTCCTTCGACGCCTCTTCTTCCGACATTGGATTACCCCTTACAACCAGTGGCTTTAACCAGTTGCCTAGCTTATCGACGATTGCAGATCGGTGGTTCAACGGCCGAGCCCGGGTAGCGCGTAAGTCCCTTTCTTATGAGACATTCCGACCAAACTGAGCACATCCTGCGCCGGCAAGCAGTACTTGCTTTAGCGCACCTGGAAGGTTCTCACCATCCGGGCATATTCCACGGCCCGCCGAACGACTTCATCCATCTTTTCCCGCACCACCACCTGATCCCCGCCCAGCAACGTGACCATTGTGTCCGGCGTTTCTTCGATCGTTTTGATCTGCTCGGCATTGAGCACGAACGGGCGGCCGTTGAGGCGTGTGAGACGAATCATATCGTGCCAACTCCCGCGACGAAACATAGTGCGCTCGGGCGGTCCGCTAATGGCCGAACCGGCGCGTCGCGCCTGCTGGTGTTTCGGCTTAGCGCACGATCAGCAACAATTGTTCGAGCATATCGGAAGAGGTGCTGATCACGCGGCTCGAAGCTTGGAAACCCGTGCTGGATGTTATCAGCCCGATAAACTCCT
>JBHHZX010000303.1:0-5067 GCA_046758265.1 Phycisphaerae bacterium | reverse complement strand
GACCCTGTTCGAAGGCGGGAGCTGGAGCGTGTCGCCGAGGTCTGCCAATGGGTTCCGGCCCGGGCGCCCCGCGACTTCTGGGAAGCGCTCCAGATGTATTGGTTCTGCCACGTCGGGGTCATCACGGAACTGAACGGGTGGGATTCCTTCAACCCGGGCCACCTGGATCACCATCTTTACCCCTTCTACGCCAAGGGGCTCGAAAACGGATCCTTGACGCGTGAGTCGGCGAAGGAACTCCTGGAGTGCTGGTGGGTCAAGTTCAACAACCACCCCGCGCCGCCGAAGGTCGGCGTCACGGCCGCCGAGAGCGGCACGTACACGGATTTTGCGAACATTAACATCGGCGGGCTGGCGCCGGACGGCAGCGACGCGGTCAACGAGGTCTCCTACCTGCTGCTGGAGATCATCGACGACATGCATATCCTCCAGCCCGGCACGAACGTGCAGATTTGCCGACAGACCCCGGACCAGTTCCTAAAAGCCGCCTGCCGGGTAATCCGGAAGGGCGACGGCTTTCCGTCCGTGTTCAATACCGACGCGGTTGTGCAAGAGCTCCTGCGGCAGGGCAAGAGCGTCGAGGATGCCCGGGCGGGCGGCACGAGCGGCTGTGTCGAGACCGGGGCGTTCGGCAAAGAGGCCTACATCCTGACCGGGTACTTCAACCTGGTGAAGCTCCTGGAACTAACCCTTTGCAACGGTGGGGACCCTCGGACCGGGCGGCAGCTCGGGCCGCGAACCGGAGATCCGCGCGACTTCGGCTCCTTCGAAGAACTGTTCGGCGCCTGGAGCCGGCAGGTGCGACACTTCGTGGACGTCAAGATCGCGGGAAACCAGATCATTGAAAGATTGCACGCCACCTACGCCCCGGCCCCATTCCTCTCCATCCTGATCGATGACTGCATTGAGAACGGCAAGGACTACAACGACGGCGGCGCCAGGTACAACACCTCCTATATACAAGGGGTCGGAATCGGCAGCCTGACGGACTCCTTGGCGGCCATCAAGCGGCAGGTGTTCGAGGCCAAAACTCTCGCAATGAATGAGCTCCTGGAAGGGCTGCGAGCCGACTTCGCGGGGCACGAAAAGCTGCGTCAGATCCTCCTGAACAAGTCGCCGAAGTACGGAAACGACGACGACGCGGCGGACGACATCATGCGAGCCTGCTTCGACGTGTTCTTCCGGGCCGTTGAAGGTCGCTCCAATACGAAGGGCGGCGTCTATCACATTGACATGCTGCCGACCACTTGCCACATATACTTCGGCTCCGTCACCGGCGCGACCCCCGACGGCCGCAGGGCCTGGATGCCGCTCTCAGAGGGTATCTCACCTGTACAAGGGGCGGATCGCAGCGGGCCGACGGCGGTGTTCAAGTCGGCGGGCAAGATGGACCACCTGAAGACCGGCGGTACGCTCCTGAATCAGAAATTCACGCGCCAGGTGCTGGAGGGGGACGAGGGAATTGACAAGCTGGCACACCTGATCCGGGCTTACTTCCGGCTCGACGGGCATCACGTCCAATTCAACGTAGTTGACGCCGAAACGCTCCGCGAAGCGCAGCAGGAGCCGCTGGAATACCGCAGCCTGATAGTCAGGGTCGCCGGCTACAGCGACTACTTCGTGGACTTGGGCCGCACTCTGCAAGATGAGATCATCTCACGCACGGCGCACCGCGTCATGTGAGGCTTGCTGTTCGGCCTGATTCGAGGGTCGGCTGCGCCTATCTCGGGCGCCGCCGCCCGCCGGTAGCGGAGTGCGACGACCGGGCTTCAGTCGTGGGGTTTGCCATCGCGGTTCCCGCATACGGGCGTTGTGCTAGTGCTGCGTTTCATAACTATGCCGACTATGAGGAATCCCAGGGAGCCGCAGGCTTTCGCCTGCGCGGCGCCGCGCGGGTTAAAACCCGCGGCTCTTTAGTCGAGAAACTTGTGAAACGCGGTACTAGGTCCCGTAGTTTGCCAACAAGGCGGCCAGGTCCGACAGGTCAACGCAGCCACTGTCGTCGAAGTCCGCGGCGGGATTGTAGTTGGCATCGCCGGCGCAGGCGCCGTACGCCGAGAGCAGCGCAGCCAGGTCGGACAGGTCAACGTCCCCGTCGCCGTCCATGTCGCCGCTGCGGAGCTTGATCTGCAGCACCACGCCCGTACTGCCGAACGGGATACCGGTTGCGTTGGCGAGAACGTAGATTTCTCCGCGCGCGTCCTGACCGAAGCCGAGCAGGAACATCCCAAGTTCGGCTTGGTCTACGAGCTGGAACTCCTGAATCTCATCACTCTGGTCGACGTAAAACAGCCGCCCGTCGTTGCTGAAAGTTTGCGCAAAATCGCCGAAGACGTAGCGGCCGGAAAGCGCTGGGATCTTCTCGCCGCGATAGACGAACCCGCCGATGACGGCAATGCCCTCGTCGTGGTCGTACTCGGCGATCGGATCGATCAGCCCCGGGGGCACGCTCAGCTCGAGGTCGGTTACGTAGCCGGGCAGGTTCCCGTTGGCGACGAAGAAGAAGGAGCCCTCCTTGTGGCTCCAGCCGTAGTTGCCGCCGGAGACGACCACGTCGATCTCTTCGATGTCGTTCTGGCCGACATCGGCGAGATACAAGTCGCCGGTGAGCGTATCGAACGAGAACCGGAAGGGGTTGCGGAAGCCGTAGGCGAAGATTTCGTCGATGCCGGCGACTGCGACGAACGGGTTGTCGCCCGGGATGCCGTACTGCCCGTTGGCCGAGTTGTCGCCGGTCGGGTTGATGCGGAGTAGCGCACCCAGCACGGTGGTATTGTCCGTGCCGTTGCCCTCGCAGCCGTGCCCGATGATCGGCTCGCCGATGAAGTCTTGCCCATCCTTGTCGTCGGCGCCGCCGCCGTCACCCAGCGTGGCGTAAAGCAAGCCGTCCGGGCCGAAGTTCAGACACCCGGCGTTATGGTTGAACTGCGGCTGATCGATTCGCAGCAGGACGCGGGCAGTGGTCGGGTCGACCACCGAGGCCGGATCACTCGGATTGGGCACTTCCCATTCGGTGATGACGGTCTGATGGTTGGGCGACTCGCCCGGCGGGATCGTCGAGAAGTCGGCCGGCCCGGCGGCCGGCTCGGAGGTGTACGTGTAGAGCAGGCCGTTGGCCAGGTAGTCGGGGTGAAACGCGACGCCAAGCAGGCCGCGCTCGTCGAAGCTGTCCGGCCCAAAGATCCCCAGTTCGACCAGCAGACCGCTGACATCAAAGAACACAGTCTTGTTGGCGGTCGCCAGGTCGATCGCCCACAAGATGCCGTCTTGGTCGGTGACGAACAGCCGGCTGCTGTCGCCCGGGGCGAAGGTTCCCCAATTCGGGGCGGTCAGGTCGGTGGCGACCGTTTCGAGCTCGATATGGACGTCGCCCGCCGGGATCGCTTCCGGCATGGGGTCGTCCAGCGGCGTGGGCATGACCTGTCCGCGGATCTCGCCGCCGGGATAAAGGTCCGTGTGGATGTTGACGTACCACAGGCCGGCCAGCACGTCCGCGGCCCGCTGGGCAGTCAGGGTCGCCGACCCGACGATTGGGCTTCCGAATGGCAGGGTGATCCGAACGCCGCCGTTGGAGCACTGGGGCGCCGGTCCGTGGAAGTGGGCCGCCGTCTGCGTCCCCAAGAGGTCACTGAACGAGATGTTCCAACTCAACAGATTTGTGGTGGTGTTGAGGGTTGCCGTTCCGGTCCCGGTTGCCGGCGTGTCGGCCGGTGGGACCTCCTGTGGCCCATCCAATGTGATAACAAAGTTGACGATGCTGGCGGCCGCGGTCGCGGGGGCGGCTGCCGCCAGGATGAACGGGATCGCAACCCCCAAATGTTTCTGCCAAGCACGTGTGTAGCGCATGTCACGCTCCTTTCAGAATCAGGTTTGTCGTAAGACAGGAAACTTCGGCCCAACCTCATCGCCGGTTTGTGTCCGGACACGTCTCCGGCAACGTGGCCTCTTTGCGACCGGCTGTCGAGATACGCGCTTCTCCTCTCATGTTGATCCGTGCTCTTGCCGGTTGCCTAGCCCAGCCCCGGGCTTCGCCCGGCGGCAGAGCCCGGGTGCCCCAAAAGCGCCAAATCGCGCCCGCGACACGCTGGTTCCCGAACGAGTCCGAATCGACAGGCAGCTTCGTGCGAAACACGTGTCGAGTGAGCGGCGTGGTAGCGTGGGGATCAGGTCTGGATCCGGTCTTGCGGCTCGGCCCGTTTCAGCGCCAGGGCTGCTCCGATTCACGGCGCGAGCGCGCCGATGAGGGCGACTGCGCTCCACGATCCGTCGCCATCGCAGCGCGTCATACCTATGGTGAAGACACATCCCCGGCTCGCCCATTTCTCCGCGCGGCACCGGGTTGTCGGCCACGCCAATGAGGTAAAAAATGACGGTTTGGGGTCCGGCAAGCTCCAAATGCCTTCCCGTCCTTGTAACCCATGCGTAACCGCCAAAAGGCTCGCGCTATTCCGGCAATTCCGGTCAAAATGTGGAAAATGCCCGGATCGGCGAGTCGCGCAGCCGCCCCCGACTGACCGAAGAAGACTTGCCGATGTAGCCGGCTCGGCAGTGGGGCGGTACGCCGGAAACGCACCCGGGGCCTCCGAACCGTTGGGTTCAACGTCCCTTCGGTTTTCGCCGGTTTGGTCCGGTCTTTGCGCGTGGACGTGTTCGCGGTCGCGAAACGTTCGATGCAGTGGATTAAGTGGAGGTCGGCCTGCCTGGATGTTCAGAATGAACCGAGGTTGAACGACGAGTACGACGGGTGCCGCGCTTCCGCCGGCCGGACGTGCCCGGCGCGTGCCGAATACCGCTGCGGTTGGGCCACTCATTTGCGACGCGCCTCCAGCAAATGAAGTGCGGTTGCTGATCGGTGGTGGAGGTGATCGAATTCGAAGATCTCGGGCGACCGCGTCTCGCGGGCTTACGCCCCGTCGGCTCAGCGCAAGCGTTGCCAAATTGCGCCGGTTTTTTCGGCCTCGAACGCGATGTTCGAGTACGATACCCGCCGGCGCCGTGGAGAGAGAGTGCGTGAGCGCGCCCGCGGATGGCCGACAAGTATGAATGTTGCCGCGGGACGTGAAACCG
>JBHHZX010000302.1:0-5075 GCA_046758265.1 Phycisphaerae bacterium | reverse complement strand
ATCGCTGACCAACCCCGGTGCGTGCACGCGATAAGAGGACGCCGGCGGCAGGATGATGTAATCACAGTGATCACGAATCCCGAGGTTGGCGATGGTCCCCAGCAACGCGTCGACGTTGTCCGTCGCGAAGACGGTCTCGTAATCCGACGCCATCGGGTCCATGTACAGCACGTTCGCCCGCGGCACGTCGCGCGCGCCCAGATAGTAGTTCCCGACATACATCGCGTCCGGCCGCGTCGGGTCAACGACCAGCAACGCCTCTTCCGGCGTCCCCCCGGCCCACGCCGCAGAGGACAGCACCCCCACTAGCACGACCAAACCCGTCCAACCGCGCCACGTCCCTCGAACATTCTGTTGCCTCATGCCTCTAAGCCTCCTAGTGCACAGGCAAACTCCCGTCCCCGGTGTCTCGATTCTACTAATAATCATAGGTTCGAAAGCCCATTATTTCACGATCACACGTCGACTCGTCGGAATCAGTAGAGAATCAATAACCCACAGCTTTCACCGGCCGTAACACCGGCCCACACCACCCGTAGAGCCATCAATATGGGACCAGAGCCGGCGCGGTCGTCGGAGCGAATCCCGAACGGGCTGCGCGAAACGCCGCCACCGTACCAGCCGGCGCCGATGCCAGCTCAGCGGCGCGCTGGTATGATGCGCTTCTTGCGAACAGAACTCCAACGGCCGGCACCTACCGCTGCGCTACTAGCGGTTGCTTGCAGACAGTGCAAACCCTGCAGCGGCATCGGCGACGTGACTCCCCGGCCAACCTTGCGAGGATTGCAAACATGACCGAACAAACCACTACGCCCGGCATTGAATCGCTGGAGCCGGCGCCCGTCTGGCGCTTCTTCGCGGGAATCGCCGCCATACCCCGCCCCTCGAAGCGCGAGGAACGCATCCGCGCGCACGTCCGCGAGATCGCAGAAAAACACGGACTCCAGGTGCGTGAAGACCGCGTCGGCAACATGTTGCTCGAGGTGCTGGCCTCGCCCGGCTGCGAAATCGCTCCCGTAACCGTGCTCCAGGGGCATCTCGACATGGTCCCTGAGAAAAACGCCCGAATCGAGCACAACTTCGAACGCGACCCAATACGACTGCTGATCGAAGAAGACCCGCAAACCAACCAACTCTTTGTCCGTGCCGACGGCACCACGCTCGGCGCCGACAACGGCATCGGCGTCGCCATGGCGCTCGCTGCCGCGACCGAGCCCGACGTCAAGCACGGCCCGCTCGAGCTGCTCTGCACCGTTGACGAAGAAGCTGGCATGACCGGCGCCAAAGCGCTCTCCCCCGACTTCTTCAAAGGCAAACGCCTCATCAATCTCGACTCGGAAGAGGACAACGCGATCTACATCGGTTGCGCCGGCGGCTGCGAGACCACGCTCACCTGGAACTTCAAGCTCCAGCCGGTCGGCGGCACCGAACAAGTCGCCCGCGTCACGGTCAACGGGTTGCGCGGCGGTCACTCCGGTGGTGATATCCACGAGAACCGCGGCAACGCCAACAAAATCCTCACTCGCACGCTGCTCCGCGCCGCCGACGGGCTGCGGATCGCCGCGATCACCGGCGGCAGCAAACGCAACGTCATCCCGCGCGAAGCGAACGCGCTGGTCTGTGGGCCGAAGGAAGTTCTGGCGGCGCTTGGAACCGCCGGTCCGCAGGTCCGGGCAGAAGTCCTGGCTGAATCGGACGAGGCCAACTTACAGATCAAGATCGAGAGCGTCGCCGCCGACCAAGCGCCGACCGCACTCGCTGCCGAAGATACCCACCGATTGCTCCTGGCACTCGCCGCGTTGCCGCACGGCGTCTTGGGCATGCACCCGAAGATGCCGGGGCTCGTCCAAACCTCCAACAACACTGCGATCGTCAGCAGCGAGAAAGCAGGTGAGACCCTGAAGGTCCAGGTCTGCACGCTGGCGCGCAGTTCCTCGGCCTCGCTGCTCCACGTGACGCGCGATCAGATCGAGGCCATCGGCCGGCTCGCCGGTGCCGCGGTCCAAAGTGGCAACGAATACCCCGGTTGGGAGCCCAACCCCGACTCACGCACGCTGGCGATCTGCCGCCGCGTCTACAAGGAGCTCTTCGGCGAGGAACCCCATGTCGCCGCCATCCACGCCGGCCTCGAATGCGGCGTCATCAACGAGCGCATGCGCGGCACTCTAGACGCGGTCTCGTTCGGCCCGACGATCACCGGTGCCCACAGCCCCGACGAAAAGGTCTACGTTGACTCGGTCGCAAAATCCTGGAGATACTTGAGGGCCGTCTTGGCGGAACTCACCCGGGGGTAAGCCCAACTTCCAGGCACAAGGTGCATCTCCAAGCGATCATTGCCCTAGCCTCGGCCATACGTCGGCTATCTGCACTCGCTAGGCAACAGTCTCGAAAGGACGATCAACCGTCCCTTGGCAAATCATCATTCCAGGTATCCCAGCTCGCTGAGCCGCTTCTCGAGCATCCTGCGTTCTTCATCGGTGTAAACTTCAGCCCACTCTTCCGCCGCCTTCTCCACCGGCGGCTCGCGCTCGACGACCAGCTTGCTCACGAACGCGTCGTTCAGCACCTGGCCTTCCATGTCCAGCGGAACACGGAGGCCCAAGGCCGCCAGCGCCGTCGGGGTGATGTCAATGATGTTGCCCTCGATGCGCTGGCCAGGGCGCACGCCCGGGCCGCCGATCGCGATGATCCCTTCTGCCCGGTGCGTGCCCTCCAGCCGCCGCTCCGGGCACCAGCGCACCGGCCGGCTGCCTCGAATCTTGCGCACCACTGCCAGCCCGGGCCGCGGCGACAGCAACAGATCGGGCAGATCGGGGTAGTCCGCGCGCCTGCAGCCGTAGAGCTGCTCCGTTTTGTAAACTTCCGGAAAAATGGCGATCTCGTTTCCGGCACGGTCGCGTGTCTTTGCTTCGCGCAGCCGCTGGGCGATCTCCTCCCGAAGGGCTTCGTAGTCGCGCGGCTCGACGATCCCGATCGGGCCGCGTCCCTTGAGGTTGATGTATAAAAAGCCGTAAATGCCGGCGTGCATGACACAGGCCCGCGTCCGTGTCCAATCGACCGCCAGGTCGCGCTCAATGCCGCGGCTGCCCTGTTCGAAGCGGTTAGCGTTGCCCTTGCTGAGCCGATGCATCCAGTATCGACCGCGCAGGACGGCCTGTTGCCAGGGGCTGCGCAGCGCCAGATAACCCCACCGTTCGAGCAGCAGGTTCGGCTGCGCTTTACCGTCGAGGCTCCCGTGCCCGTGGTCGGACATGATCAGCACCAGCGCTTCGTTCTGCTCGGCGTACTCGAACTGCATCGCGAGCGCCGCGTCGAGCCGGTTGAAGCAGTCCGCGGTCAACTCGGCCTCCCGCGGGTACCTGCTGTTGAACCGTGGGTCGAGGTATTTCCAGGCCTTGTGCTGAAGGTTGTCCACCAGCTTGTAGACGATCATCAGCAGGTCCCAGCCGAACTTGTCGCCGCAATACCGCGTGAGCTGGGAACCCTGCACGAAGCTGTCGCAGATGTAGTCGAGGTTCTGCTTGAGTATGTCGACGCCGCCAAGCGTCTTGCGCTGCCAGTTCGTGCGGTAGTTGTAATGCGGGAATTCGCGCAGGAGCTCCCGCTTGAGTTCGCGCGGGTACGTGAAATCGGCATCGGTACTGGGCGTCTCGAACCCGCTGATCATGAAGCCGTTGATCGGCTGGGGCGGGTACGTCATCGGCACGTTGATGCTGCCGACGCGCAGCCCCTTGTCGCTCAGCAGCTCCCACAGTGTCTTTTCGCGGATCTCGAACGTGCTGTTGAACGTCAGCTCGTGCGTGCGCACGTGGTACTTTTCAAAATCGACGATGCCGTGCCGCCCCGGGCCCTTGCCGGTCATTAAGGTGGTCCAGGCGGCCGGCGTGATCGGCGGCTTGGTGGAGTGCAACACGCCCGCCGCCCCTCGCTCGATAAGCTTCTGGAGCGCCGGCATGCGACCGGCGGCGATCATCCGGTCGAGCACGTCCCACGTCGCCCCGTCCAGCCCGAGGATCAACACGCGCTTGACCAGCGGCCTGAGCGGACGCTTTCCGCCGGCGCGCGCCGCAACCTTGGTGCCGGAAGCCGCCGAATGCACAGTGCTCATCGTTTACGGATCCTTATTGTCGGCCGGCCGCACCATCGGCCGCGCTCATCCAACATACGCCTCGAAGTATACCGGCGCAGGTCGAAACCGAAAGGCCACGGGCGATTTCACCGAACCAAACCGGCGGGATGGCGGTCTAATAAGGTGTCACGGGGAGGCCGACATGGCCGCAGGCAAGACCGACGAGGAATTGCTGCGGGCATTCGCCGGGTGCCATGGGCAGGCCCGCCGCAGGTGGGTTTGCCCGTACGTTGCGCCCGGCTGTCGGCTACGCTGTGCTCATGTCAGCGGATCATGTACGTCACCGTAAATGCCGACGCCCGTGGAACGAACCCGCCCACGCCCACGAGTTGACGTTCTCCTGCCACCGGCGGCTGCCCTTGCTCTCGAAGGACCGCACGCGAATGTGGCTGCTCGATGCGCTCGATCAAGCCCGCTGCCGGTGGAATTTCGCCCTCTGGGCGTACGTCATCATGCCGGAGCACGCCCATCTCCTGATCCACCCGCGCGAAGCCAACTATGAGATCGCCTTGATCCTCAAAGCGATCAAGCAACCCGTATCACAACACGCGGCGGCGTTTCTGAGACAACACGCCCCCGAGTGGCTCGAACGCTTGCGCGTCACACGCCCCGGCGGCCGGGTCGAGTATCGTTTCTGGCAACAAGGTGCCGGCTACGACCGGAACATCTTCCGCGAGCAGACGGCCTGGACCTGCGTGGAGTATATCCACGCCAACCCCGTCCGGCGGGAACTGGTCGCGATGCCGATGGACTGGCCCTGGTCCAGCGCGCGGTGGTACGCGGGGCTGGACGGAGCGAAGCTATCGATGGACGAACCCCCACCCTGGCCTTCACTGACGCGGCACGGACGGAAAAGGTCGAATTGAACCGGCAATGCTCCAGTTTACCCTTCTCGTCTTCGGCCTGCACACGGGCAAACCCGCCTCCGGCGGGCCTGCCCATGGCA
>JBHHZX010000301.1:0-5107 GCA_046758265.1 Phycisphaerae bacterium | reverse complement strand
TCTGGGACGAACGGAGATTCACACGTCAAGCCGACGGCCGCACGCTCCTATACGAGTGCCCGAAATGCGGCCGCCACGGGGCGAAACGCGTCGTGCAGCCTGAGGCGCCGACCGCCGGACCCGAATGATACGCCCGATTGGTCTGCCCCGCCGCGATCTTCGCATACGCCGGGTGCGCCGCGGAAGTGTGGGCATTGGCGCGGGTCAGCGTCAAGCTAGTAGGCAGGGTTCGGTGGTGCCACGGGCGGCTTGCCCGCCCGTGCCTCGGAGGGTGCACAGAACCGCTGGCACTGGCAGCGAGCTGCCAGTGGCACGCGACTTGGCCTCGCTCCTTGTCTTCTTGCCACGATTGCCCACTTTCCTGACGCTCACCGCAGGCGCCCGGCAGCCATTTTGGGGGATTGATCCCGGCTGGGCATTTGGTAAGCTAGAGCAGCAGATCGTACGTTTCCGGCCTCGCGCGGGGCTAAAGCACCGAAGCCTGTGCGGCCCCTGCAAATCTGAGGGACGGTGCGTCGAGGAGAGAACTCGTGAACGGCAAGTCTTCGCGGTCCCAGGCCTTTACGCTGATCGAGCTGCTGGTCGTGGTCGCCATCATTGCCCTGCTCATCTCGATCCTGTTGCCTTCCTTGAGTCGGGCGCGCGAAGAAGCCAAGAAGGTCAAGTGCATCGCGCAGCTCAAAGAAATCGGCCATGCAATGCACATGTATTTCATGGAGCACAACGAGTGGTTCCCGTTTGAGAAGCGCAACTGGCCCGATCCTGCCTGGCCCAATACGCCGCTGCACGGGTTCTACTACGGTGGGCATCCCGGGCGCACCCCGTGGTGGGGTCGCACAAACAGGAATTTTCGCGACACGCCGGCGGGCCGGCCGTTCAATCAGTATCTCTACCCGGACCTGCCCCACTGGGACGTGCTGAAGCGACAGCAACCCACCCTCTGGCACGACGTCCGCGAGCTGCCGATCTACGAGTGTCCATCGGATACGGGCGGATTCTGGAACTCGCAGACAGACGACCTTGAATCCGAGGATCCCACTTATTGGGGAACGGGCAGCAGCTATGACTGCAACTATCACTTTGTGTGGAACTGGGCGGCAGCGCCGGGAGCACCATGCAAATACCTTGAGATCGCCAACAACTTCCTCCGCAAGCAGCGGGAGCTTTACTCCTCGATCTTCGTGATGCTCTTCGAAGACCCCTTCGACTCGGCACAGTGGAACAACATCCCGCGCCGCGGCTGGCACCGCCAGTGGAGCTACCACAGTTTCCTCTTCCTGGACGGCCACGCGGACAACATCCTCGCGGACGCGACGCTGGGTAACCGCGGACTCGGTTGGAAAACGGCCGCCGGCGGCGGGCCCTCCCCCTTCACGCCCTGGTGGGACGATCCGAGCGATCCAGACTACGAGTTTCGCAACCTCGGCCCGTGATCGGCTCGCGCCGGGAGCGCCAAAGAACGCCCGTCATGACCCAGCCACCCGAAGCCAAGCCCGAGCCGGCTGCGCGCGAACAGTCTTATCAAGACCGGATCGCCGAGATGACCCGGCGTCTTCAGGTCGTCCGCGACCTGCCCGGGCTCGACAAGTTCAGAGAAACCCGCGAGCTGCCGCAGGCCTTCTTCCACCACTTCAACGCGTTTCTCGCGGGCTATGAGCGGCTGATTGACTTCGCGCTCAAATTCACCGGCGACGACAAAAAGATTTACTGCAAGAAGGGCTGCGCCAACTGCTGCATCGATCTGGTCCGCGGCATCACGACGCCCGAGATCGTCAACATCTACCACCACGTGCGGCTGTGGCCGGACTGCAAGCAGCTCTTCGAGTATCACCGCGACTCGGCCGAGCAGTTCTCGTACATCCTGTTGGAGAAGGCGAAGCCGGGCGAGTCGCCGCCGGACGGCCGAGATCCGCGCATCCTTGAGGCGCACGCCCAATACAACCTGCTGAAGCGCCCGTGCGGGTTTCTGGATCAACGGACGGGCTGTTGCCGGATCTATCCGGTGCGGCCGATTGCTTGCCGCTACTTTTTCAGTCTCGACCCGCCGGAGATGTGCACGCCCTCGCACGAGAAGTACTTCGAGCGTAAGACCCGGACGGTGCACCTGCCGGAGGAGATTCACGCCCTGCTGCGCGAGATCGACCGCGGCTTCGGCTTCCGCCCGTTGAACTACCTGTCCGGGGCCTTCTGCCAATTCACCGCGGAGATCATGCGGACCAAGCCGATCAGAGTGATCGAAGCGGCCCCGCCGGACGGGAGTAGCGGCCGGGCCCCGTACCGGCCGTAGAGCGGCAGGGCGGCCGGGGTGGCATGCTCGGCGCAGACGAGCATGTCCGCGCTTGCCCGGACATGCCACCCAGCCGTAGAGCGGCAGGGTGGTCAGCGCGGTTGTTTGAAGGACTTGCGGACCTCGACCGTGCTCCCTAACCTCGCTGCCCACTCTACCCGCTCCGACCAGACCGCGCAACACACCGCCGAGGTTTCCCGACCACGGGCGGTGACCAGCGGCTGGTCTACCGGCCACGGAGAATCATTCGATGCAATCCCTGCCGATGCCACTTGGCACAATGCGCCAACGCGACACGTTGTCGCCACGACCGCAGAGCGTCCAAGCGGCTCTGCAAATCGGTTCGACCGGGCTACCGGCTGGTGCATCAGAAGATCGGCGGGTACTTCTCCGAGGCGAAGAATCCGTAGAAACGGTGGTGGGCGGCGAGATTGGGGGCAGAAGGCCGACGCTCGGCAACGCGTCGGACAACCGCGCCGCCCACCCTGCGGGCTGCAAATGGGTTCGACCGGACTTTTGGCCTGTCAAATCACGGAGTGAACTGGTAAGATGTGCGCCAGGGCGGGGCGGGTGGCATTCGGGGCTCACGGGGGACATGCAATGGCATCCGGGGGCGTGGTCGACGGAAGGTGTACCAGTGTATTCGCGTAATGATGATATGCGAACTCGACCTTTTGGATTCACGCTGATCGAGCTGCTGGTAGTCGTCGCCATCATTGCGCTCCTAATTGCCATCCTCCTGCCCACGCTAAAGGCCGCCAAAGAGAATTCGCAGCGGTTGAGGTGCGCCTCGAACCTCAAGACGCTGCTCACCAGCCTACGCCTGTATACGGACGAGAATCACGATTGGCTGCCGCCGGCGAACTGGGCCTCGATGGAGTTCCATAGCGCCGGTCCCATCTACCGGCCAGGCTGGCTCTATAGCGGGCGTTCGCGCAACTTCGACCACAAGAAGCTGAGGCGCGACCAGGACGAGGAAATCGGCCGCTTATGGCGCTACACGCGCGCCGATGAGCTTTACCGCTGCCCGCGGCACGACATTGACTTTGAAGACCTCGAGCCCTGGTACAGCAGTTGGCTCACCAGCTATCTCATGAACGGTGCGACCGTGGACTTTCCCAGTGGGTATCCCGGCGACGAGGGCAGGGTCTATGAGATCGGCGTCTTCCGGGTTGACGCTGTCATCTTCTGGGAGCCGCCGGCGGACGAAAAGGGCTTCGAGTGGGGCTTGGGGTTCAACGACGGTTCCAGCTATCCAACTGAAGAGTTCACGGAGCGCCACCTGGACGACGGTGTGGTAGCGCATGTCGACGGACACATGAGCACGTATACGCGCGACAAGTGGCGGAAGGAGCTCGAATTCGGCCCCAGCCCGCTCTGGTGCGCCCCCGGTAGGGAAAATGGCGCACCGCTCGGCTGGGACTTTCCGTAGAGTCGTCTCCGCGTGGGCGCAGGCTGCATTCTCTTCCTGCCTTCGTCGCTCCGTCGCTTTGATGGTCCACATAGCGGACCCCACGTCTGCGTCCGGCACGGAGACCGGACGCTACGTTCAACCTCGGCCGCGCGGGGGCGCGGGCCGCTACTTGAATCCGTAGGTGAACTCGCCGTCTTGGGCGTCGATCACCAGCTTGTCGTACTTCGCCTCGCTGCCCATGATCCCGAGGATGCGCCTGGCGATCTCCGGCAGCACCGTCTCGTTGATGATCAGATTGATCAGCCGGGCGCCGATCGTGATCTGCTGACAGCGGTTGGAAATCTCGTCGCCGACTGCCGGCGTCAGCTCCAGATCGAGCCTGTAGAGGTCCTGCAAGCGGCGGCGGATCTTCTCCATCTTCAGATCGACGATCTTGCGCAGCGTCTCCGGGCTGAGTGGGTAAAACGGGATCACCGTGGTCCGCCCGACGAACGCCGGCGAAAAACGCTTCTCCAGGATCGGCTGCATGGCGTTGCGCATCTCGTCCAGCGTCGGCAGCTCGCCATCGGCGCACATCTCCATGATCATGTCGCTGCCTTCGTTGGACGTCATCATGATGACGGTGTTCTTGAAGTTGGCGGTGCGGCCCTCGCTGTCGGTCAGGGCGCCCTTGTCGAACACCTGCATGAACAGCAGGTTGACGTCCATGTGGGCCTTCTCCATCTCGTCCAGCAGCACAACACTGTACGGCCGCTGGCGGACCGCCTCCGTCAGCACGCCGCCCTCGCCGTAGCCGACCAGGCCGGGAGCCGAGCCGATCAGCCGGCTGACGTTCATCGAGCTGGAATACTCGGTCATGTTCAGCGTGGTCATGAAGCGCTCGCCGCCGAAGATCAGGTCGGCCACGGCCAGCGCCGTCTCGGTCTTGCCCGTGCCGGACGGACCAACCATCAGGAACACGGCCAGCGGGAGATTCGGGTCCTGGAGCTTGCCGGCGGCGATGCGGAGGCGATTGCCGATCTCGGCGACGGCGTGATCCTGGCCGATGATGCGCTGGCCGATGCGCTGCTCGAACGTGAGCATCGCTTGGGCGGTGTCCTTGACCATGTTGCCGGCGGGGATGCCGGTCCAATCGCTGAGGATCCGGGCGACGACCTCGCTGTCCACCTGCAGCGGAATCAGCGGGGTGCGCTTGCCGACGTACTCGTCGAGCCTTTTCGTGGCGGCTTCGAGATCGCTGCGGATGGCTTCGACGGTGCGTTTTGGCGGAGCCGCAGGTTCGGCAGGCCTCGAAGACTCGGCCTGCCCTACCTTGCTTTTAGACGGCGCACGCGCCGGAGGCGAACATGAAACAGAGCAAATTCCCCGCAGGCTGGGACGAAGAGAAAGTCCGCAGGGTCCTCGCC
>JBHHZX010000300.1:0-5107 GCA_046758265.1 Phycisphaerae bacterium | reverse complement strand
GTTCGTACGCGGTGTTCCGTCACCGTTAAATTCACGAACACGAGCACGATTCCCAAGCCGAAGGCGTATCCCCCCAGATGCGCGGAATAGCCCACGTTGGACACCAGCGCCCCGCGGTCAATCGAGGGCGCGATAACATTGTCCCACAGTATGATCTTGAAAACGATGAAGAACATCGACGGCAGCTGAATCGTCGTGACGATCAGGAACCACAACAGGATTCTGATGTGCACCCGTGGGAACAGCACCAGAAACGCCGTCGTCACGGCCGCGATCGCTCCTGACGCCCCGACGAGCGGATTGGCGTTCGTGGCGGCGAAGACGTAGCCCGCGAAAACCCCCCCGGCCAGGTAAAAAACCACGTAGCTCAGCGATCCCATGCGGTCGCAGACGGCATTCCCAAACACCCACAGGAACAGCATGTTGCCCGCCAGGTGCCAGAAGTCCCCGTGCCGGAACTGGTAGCTCAGGTATTCATGCAGGGTCGGGAGGCCGGCGTGTAACGGCGGGAGAAAATCCTCGGCAAACCGGACATGAAGCTTGTCGACGAGCAGGAAAACCAGCACGTTCAGCGCGACCAGCAGCCAGTTGCCTACCGGCGGCTTTCGCAGGCGTATATCTGTCCCAATCGGAATCAACATTTTTTATGGCTGCTCCGGGACACTCCCTGCGCCCGAACCGTCAGGGTTCCTGCGGACGACGACGCTCCCCTTGCTCGGCGGCACGTCTCAGTTTAGCGCGCACTGCCGACGACAGCGAATCCGGCGGCGCCCCTTCGAGCCGGGCTTTCAGCAACGGGCCCCCGGCGGCAAGTAATCGCCCCCACAAATCCAAGCCGGGCGCTTCACGTCCCGCCCAGGCGACCATCTCGGCGTGGAGTCCCGCCGGCCATCCGCTGGCCCAGCGCCCGCGCCGCGCGTCGAGCGCCCCGAGTACCGTGTAGGCGAACCCACGCACCCACGCCGGTTGATCCGTCGCCTCCCGCCACAGTTCCAATTGCGGTCGCAGGTGCTGCGCCCCGCTCGCGGCAGCGAGGATCATGGCCGCTGCCAGGGCCGGATAATTCGGGTTGCGCTGTCCCGGATTCAGCAGTTGCTCCACCCGCGGCGTGCAGGCCAACCCGGCCTCGAGCCAACGGTCGAGGGCAGCACCCACCCCATCCCAGCCCGATCCGAACTCCCCCAGCAAATCCCGCTCCAATTGGCGGCGCGGCGTCACGACGCGGCGAACAGGCTTCGGCGGCCTAGGGTACGCCGTGCTCAACGTTCGCAACGGGCCGGGCTCGGCAATCGCGCTGGCACGCGCCCACTTCAACGCCTCCTGCACCGCAGGCCGACCGAAATCCGCCGGACTGTCTTCGTCCGACAGCCCGCCAAACGAGCGGCTCGTCAGACGAGCCAGCGCCCATGAGATCCGCTGTTGCGCCAGCGGTTCGCTCTTCGGCAGGATCGACGCCAGCATGGCGATGATCCGTTCCCGCAAGGACTTGTACTGTGGCGCGCGCTCCGCCAGGATTACGGCCGCCGCGGCACGGGCCGCGGGCGAACCACGCCGCGCCGCCCGGTCCAGTGCCCGCCGGGCCGCCCGAACCCGATCCTTGAATTCCTGGTCTTTCCGCTTCGGCGGTTTGGCGAGCTCGAACAGCTCAGCCGCAAACACCTCGCCGCGCTGCTGGCCCAGCCAGTCCCAGCCCTCCCAGTAGGTCGTGAGCGTTTCGTCGATAACCGTGGCGTCGGGCGACTCGGCCAGCCTCCGCAACGCCTCGGCGTCGCGTTCGGTCTCGCTTTGCGTTCGTCGCACAACTGCCTGGTTGGCGGGCGCGACCGTACTGGGAACGAGCTCGGTGACCCGCATCAGGAACATCTGCCGCCGCAATCGCGCCAGCCAAAGGGTGGTCAACTCCTCGGCAACTTCCTCGTCGCCGAGCATCGCCCGCGCTACCAGCGTGGTCGGGCGGAGCTCTTTGTTTCTCTGAAGTTCCTTGAGCAGTGGCAGCCAACGGGTCTCGCCGCCCCGCGCGAACAGCTCCACCGCCGCAGCCCGGTTGCGGGCGCGATTTGCATCACCGCCGACCGGTGTCTCCTCCAGCGCCCGCGCGAGGACGGGCAAAGCGTCCCGGCCGAGACGCAGCAACTCGTCGAAGGCCTGCGCGCGCTCCGCGGCCGACTCGGCTTCGAGCAACCGTTTGACCCAGAGTGCCCCAACATTATCGGGCCTGTGTACCGGTGCTAAAGCCCTTGCAGGTTGGTCAACTCGCCGGACGCGATCCTGGTACACGCGCAGGCCGGCGGAAACCAGCGCCACCGCCGCCACCACAGCCAGCCCTGCGACCATCCACGTCCGGACCGAAACAAACTGCAGCCGTCGCCGAAACGGCAATCGCCTTCCCGTCGCCATGTCGAGATGACAGCGTGGGCAATACTCTATGCCCGGTGCCATGTCTGCGCCGCATTTCGGACACTGCCCCGCGACTTCGATGCGCCGCGGCAACTCATGAACCGGAATCGGTACGGTGAACGTCTTCCCACAGGAAGGACAGAGCTTGCCCTGACCGGCGGTCTCATCCTCGGCCAAGAGCGTCTGATGGCAATGCGGGCAGCGGATTTTCAGGGGCATAGCCTACTTGACCGTAGCCGTTGGTCCGCGAGAGGATATCTCTTGGCACCACCCGACCGTCTCCACTCGTACTCCGGCGCCGCCGGATGTGCCCCTCGCACCCCAGCGTTTCGCTACGCGTACTCTAAGACATGCTGCGACCGAAAGGTAGCCTAACGCCCGTCGGTCGCTTTGAAATCTCTGTTCGCAGGCTCGCTGCCGGGCGAGCGGGCCTTTCGACCCACGCCGCGCACCATGTGCCGTAGCCCGGCTTCGCTAGCCGAATAGAACTACGGGCGGACGGTGCCCGTCGTCGGCTGCGGCTTGAACGGCGCCAGCGGGATTAGCGCCGACCGCACACGAGTGCGGCGCGTGCCCAACATCGAAAGTCTCATCACCACCACGGACACGGAGGCGGCCCACCGGCTCATCGTTGAGTGCAGAATCGCCGGTACGAGAGCGTCCCGGCGACCAGCGCTGGTAAAGCAACAGAGCTGAGATGCGGGCGGGATCGAGCAGACTGCGTTACTGAGCGTCTGTCGTCAGCGCCGGTCACCGCGGCCGCCCCCGCTCGGCTCAGGGGCCCCGCAATGGGCACAAGCGTTCATAAGTAGCGCATCATGATCGCATTATGGGACCTCCGGGGCGAGGCTGCCGAGCTTACTTTCGCAAAAAATGTGTTGACCCGGCCCATGCAGCGCTGTAATGTACGTAACAGGGAGGGAATTGCAGTGGGCAGGAGGAGGGGAGTAAGGCTCCCCCATCTCCGAATGTCGGTTGGAAAAGCAGTTTCGACGCTCTGTAGGCAGCGTTGAAAGAGTTGGTTGCCAGCCGGTGCACAAGCCGGTTGTGCGGCGCAGTAACTCTCGCTTACGGTTTCGAAATGGAGGTGTTCCGAACGCGAAAACAACTCCTTTCGAAGGGATTGGAATATTAGCGCTAGGGTTAGGTTTCCTGTACAGGAGGAGGATTGGATGAGAGTATTACTGGCATTACTGGTCGTTCTAATGGTGCCGCCGGCGTTGGCCGACCTGCTCCCGGCGGACTACGGCAGCGCCGACGCCCCCAGGTACGGTGGCGTGATTCAGCCCGACGGGCGGCAAGGTCCGGTGCGCACTACCATCGAGTTCCGCGAGGGAACGGTCGGCGGCAACGCTGACCGCGGCACCGTGGTCGCCTCATTCCCGCTGGCGGATCTGCCCGGGCTTGGTGCCTGGATCGTGACCGTCGATATCACCGGCCAGGAGTTTACGATCAACACGTTGGACTTCGGCTACAGCTACCACTACGACATTGGCGGCGGCGTGTTCGAGGGTGTCGAGGGTGGCGGTCCGATGATTCGCTTTGGCGGCCTCGGCAACGAGAACCAGTTCTACGGCGATGGCCCGCCCGACTGGCCCGGCTGGTACTGGTTCGGTGGTGAGCCCTGGGCCGGCTTCTACATGAAGATGTGGGACACGGCCGGGAACGTCGTTTATGACAACACCGCCGACACGGGCTTCTACTTCGCCGGCCCCGCCCTCGACTGGGGCGACATGGCGGAGTACCCGGTGACCATCGGGCAGTTCGAAATCGGGTACGTCACGGAAGCCGTTCCCGAGCCGGCTTCACTCGGCCTGCTGGCGCTGGGCGTGCTAGCGCTGGCGCGTCGTCGCTAGCTGCCGGCCACCGACGCAGACCTCAAGCACCCCGGCGGGCTCACGTGACCCGCCGGGGTGTTTTGCGTGTTCGATCGAGCGCTTACGGAAGGCCCAGCTTGTCGTGGGCAGCGACAGCACAACCGTCGGCGAGTACACCTACGATGGCCGTGGTCACCGTATGAGCAAGGTCGTGACCCACCACGGCCCGAAATGAGGGACAGTCACCTATTTCTCGATCCTGCTGATCAGAAAAATAGGTCAGAAAAATAGGCACAGGCACCTATTATTGACGTGCCCCGTGTGTCCGGGACAATGACACCTGAGGGTGCCACGGAGAAGTGCGCCTTGTCCCTGCTCTCCGCCTGTGCTGGGCATGTCGAGCTGCGGTGCAGCGACTCCAGCGACAACGACTTCGATAACTTCAAGGTCCGCCTTGACACGCGAGCCGGGCTATGTCCGGGGCGGCCGAAGGCCGCGCGCTGCTTCGCAGCGTCTCGTGTGTCAAGGGTCCAGGACGTCGGCGGGCCGCCCGCCCTTGACGCGACGTGTGCCGCGTCGCGGCAGCGAACGCGCAGCGTTCGCCGAGCGTTGCTCGGGGCGTCGGGTCAAGGGTTCAGGCCGACAGCCGCTGGTTCCCCTTGACACGCCGCTGCGGGCGAAGCCCGCGGCCGCAGCACGGCCTGCCTCGCCAGGCGAGGCGCGGCGAGTCGAGGGTTCTCCAACCTCGGCGACGTCCGCGTGGACAACTCCGACAACAACGTTCTGGAGACCTACGGCAGCTCGCAGCGCTGGCGCACGATCGTCCGCCGCGGCTTCAGGGCCGACAAGTACGTCGCGACCTACAAGTTCAAGTGGAGCACGCCCTGCAAGCC
>JBHHZX010000299.1:0-5112 GCA_046758265.1 Phycisphaerae bacterium | reverse complement strand
GCCGGCCGCCTCGCCAACCTGGCCGCCGGCACCAGCACCAGCACGCTGCTGGGGGGCCGCAGCATCCAGGATTACCACGAGGCGCTCATCAGCGACCTGGCGGTCGAAGCCTCCGCCGCACTAACCGCGCACGAAGCGGCGAACGCGGTGTATGAAAGCCTCGTGGCGCAGCGCGAATCGATCAGCGGCGTGAGTCTGGATGAGGAGGCGATCAATCTGACGAAGTTTGAAACGGCGTATCAGGGCGCGGCGCGCTACCTGGGGGTAGTCGACGCCCTGACGAACGAGGTCATGGCTCTACTGTAGGACGGTCGGGAACCGATGGGCGTTTCTCCGGTCAACGTGACACGCATCAGCCAGAACCTGCGGGCGTTTAACCTGCTCAATACGGTTCGGGCGAATCACGCGCGGCTGTTCCGGATGCAGAACCAACTGGCCACGGGCCTGCGGTTCGCCAGACCCAGCGAAGATCCGGCCCGCGCCGCCGACGCCATCAAGCTCGACCGCCGCACGGACATCCTCAGCCAGGTCGCGCAGAACCTGCTGCGGGTAAACGAGCTGCTGCGCGAGGGCGAGGCCGCGACGGAGGAGTCCGTCGAGCTGGTGACGGAGGCCCACACGCTGGCGTTGTCGATGGCGGGCGACACCCACTCGCCCGAGGAACGCGAATCGATCCGCGTGGTCGTCGAGTCACTGCTCGATCAGTTGATCACGGTGGGCAATCGCCGCTATCTCGACAACTACCTGTTCAGTGGGCATTACGGCGAGGACGTGCCGTTCGAGCTGATTGAGGACGGCGTGCTGTACCGGGGCGACAGCGGGCAGTTGCAAACGATCGTGGACAGCGACCTGTCGGAGGACACGTTCACGATCTCCGGCATGGAGTTCTTCCACGCGGTCTCCGATGCCGTTCAGGGCTTCGCCGATCTCGACCCGGCGGTGACGCCCGAGACGCGGCTGGTCGACCTGAACGGAGCGACGGGCAACGGGGTCAGCACCGGACGTATCCTGGTTTCCGACGGTTCGCAACAGGTCGAGATCGACTTAAGCGGGGCGGACACCGTCGGCGACTTGCTTGACAAGCTCAACGCGGAGTTGCCGGGGACGCTCAAGGCCACGCTCACCAACCGGGCGATCGACATCAGCTCGGTTGTCGCCTGGCCGCTCGCCATCACGGTCACCGACGTTGCCGGCGGGAACACGGCCGTCAAGCTGGGCATTTACGCCGCTGTTCCGGTGCCCGAGATCCAAGGCGAGGACCTCGACCCGCGGCTGACGCTGCGAACCGCCCTGGACGACCTGAACGCCGGCGCGGGCATCGACCTGAGCGGCGGTCTCACGATCCGCGTGGGCCAGGAAGTGGCGAACATTGACTTCAGCGGCGCCGAGACGGTCGAAGACGTTCTCAACCGGGTCAACCAGTCGAACATCGGCGTCCTGGCACAAATTGGTGCGGGCGGCAAGACGCTCGAAGTGCACAACCGGGTCTCCGGCGCGGACATGCGGATCGAGGAAAACGGCGGGCAGGCCGCCACGGCCTTGGGCATCCGCTCGCTGTACGCGGGCACGCGGCTGGCCGACCTGAACGATGGGCTTGGCGTCGAATCGCTTGAGGACTACGACGATATCCGCATCACCACCGCCGACGGCACGACCATTGACATCGACCTCGACGATCTCGACCTGGCAACCGCCACGTTGCAGGACGTGATCGACCTGTTCAATACACGCGGCGGCGGCGCGATCAGCGTGGCGCTGTCTGCGACCGGCAACGGGGTCACGATTACGGACAACACCGTCGGCGCCGGCGCGCTGCGAATCGAGCGACTCAACTTGTCGCCGGCGATCGACGGACTGGGGCTGGGCGTCAGCGCGAGCGGCAACATGCTGGCCGGGCAGGACGTGAACCCGATCAAGGTGGACAGCCCCTTTACCGCCCTGCTGGAGCTGCGCGCGGCCTTACAGGCGGACGATTCGCAGGCCATCTCCGCCGCCGGTCGTCGCCTGTCTGCGAACCTGGATCGCATGCAAGAGGCGCAGGGCAAGCTGGCGGCCAAAGCCGCCGCGATGCTGGAGCGCACGAGCCGGATCGAAAACGAGACGACGGCGACGCGCGTTCTGCAAAGCGACATACGTGACGCGGACTTTTCGGAGGTGATCGTCCGCTTTCAGCAGGTGCAAACGGCCCTGCAAGCGAACCTCGCGACGGCGTCGCGGATCATGAACCTGTCGCTGCTCGACTACCTGCGTTGATCGCGGCGGATCAAGCGAGGGAAAGGGAGCGCGGAGCACGGCAAGAAGCGGACGAATGTTGTGGTCGGCTGGCGTGGCTCCGTCGGCCACGACGCGCCGGTTCACCCGTTGGAAACGGGTGAGGGGCCCGGAGGGCTCGACCGGCCAGACGGCAGCAAGGGTTGCCCGACCTACGGCGGTCGGACCGTCTGCCCGGCCAACCGGACTGGCAGAGCCACGGGAGCAATGGGATGCTCATCGAAACGACTCGCTTCGGCAAAGTGGAAATCGCTGGAAGCCGTGTCATCACGTTCAAGGATGGTCTGCTCGGGTTTCCCGAACACCGACGGTATGCGCTGATCCAGACGACGGAGGATGCCGTCTTTCTCTGGATGCAGTCGCTGGACGACCCGGCGCTGGCGTTTCTGGTCTGCGATCCGCTGGCGTTCGTGTCCGATTACCAAGCCCAGATTCGCGCTGACGACGTCCAGGCGCTCGAACTGCGTGACCTCACGGATTGCCGGGTACTGGTAATCGTGAACAAGGTTGACGGGTACCTGACGGCCAACCTGCTGGGACCGCTGGTGATCGGGGCTCATTCGCTGCTGGCCAAGCAACTGGTGCTCTCGGACAAGCGGCACAGCACCCGTTATCGGCTGATGCCGGTCGACACGCTGACCGCGGTGTCCAAGACGGCGTAAACGCTCGGGAACGCGGTAGAGTTCCACACGGAAGGTAGGTTATAATGTCTCTTAAGGGGCCGCGACAACCAGTTCTGCACGTGCAGCGTCGCCACGGCGACGCGCTGCCACGCTGCGAACGGGCGTCGGGCTCGTACTGGACACCTTCCGAACGAGACAGGACGGTTTCCACGTTGCGCATCGGCACAATCCAGGAAGGAGCCGCGGATGTTGGTGCTCTCAAGACAACGAGACGAATCAATCATGATCGGCGACAACGTACAGGTTACGATCGTCGATATCCGGGGGGACAAGGTTCGGCTGGGCATCATCGCACCGGTCGAGATACCCGTTCATCGCAAGGAAGTGTACGACGCCATCCAGCGGGAAAACCGCAAGGCGGCCGGGGTTTCCACCGAAGATGTTCCGGCGGTGGCAGCGCCACCACGCGACCGCCGGAAGCGGCAGTGACCCGACCCGGTAGCCTCGGCGCCAGGTATCTCGCGCTTCAATTCTCAGTAGCCACGAACCGTTCAGGGAGGATGGCCAATGGCTCGCATTAACACAAACATCGGCGCGGTGGTCGCGCAGCGGCACCTCGCCCGAAGCCACCGCAGTTTGAATGCCACGATTCAGCGGCTTGCCAGTGGTCTGCGGATCACGCGCGGAGCCGACGACCCGGCCGGGCTGATCGCGTCGGAACGGCTGCGGTCGGAAATCAGCGCCGTGAACCAGGCGATCGCCAACACGCAGCGCGCCAGCAATATCATCGCCACCACGGAAGGCGCGCTCGATGAGGTCGCCCGACTGCTGACCGACATTCAGGACCTGATCGTCGAAGCCGCCAACGAGGGCGCGCTCTCGGAAGACGAGATCAAGGCGAACCAGTTGCAGGTCGATTCGGCGATCAACAGCGTCACACGTATCGCCAACAGCACCACCTTCGCCGGGCGGCAGTTGCTCAACGGCTCGCTCGGCTATATCACCAGCGGCGTCGACAGCAGCGTGATCAACGCCCTGGACATCCAAGGGGTGCAGTTCGGCACGAAGGATTACATCCCGGTCAACATCGAGGTGACGACCTCGGCCCAGCCCGCCCGCCTCTATTTCACCGCCGCGAGCGTGACCAGTTCTGTCACCATCGAATTGCAGGGCAACACCGGAGTTACCACGATCCCGTTCACCTCCGGCACCACGGCGGCCACGATGGTCGAGGCCATCAACCTGGTGAGTGACGCCACCGGCGTCGTTGCCTCGGCAGCGGGCGGCGGCTTCGTGCTGCAAAGCCAATACCTCGGCAGCCGGAATTTCGTGTCGGTCCAGGTGTTGGGTGACGGCACCTTCGACGTCCAGAACGACGATGGCTTCGTCACCGGGCGCGACGTGGGCCGCGATGCCGTCGCAACGGTCAACGGTGCCCTGTCGTTCGGCGACGGGAATAAGCTCACGCTGAAGACGGCGACACTCGACATGCAGGTGGCGCTCGTCGAAACCTTTGCCACGGGTACCACCTCGTTCGCGATTACGGACGGCGGGGCGCTCTTCCAGGTCGGCCCGGAGGTGAACTCGAATCTCCAGGTCAATATCGGCGTGCAATCCGTCGCCGCTTCGCGTCTGGGCAACGCGGAGGTCGGGGTCCTGTCGCAGGTTCAGTCGGGCGGGCCGTACTCGCTGGTGGTCGGCGAGTGCCAACAGGCGCAAAAGATCGTCACGGAGGCCCTCCGTCAGGTCTCGGTGCTTCGTGGCCGGCTGGGCGCGTTCGAGAAGAATACGCTCGACACCAACGTGAACCAGCTTGGCATCACGATGGAGAACCTGATGGCGGCGGAATCCTCGATTCGTGACGCGGACTTCGCCTACGAAACGTCCCAGCTCGCGCGGGATCAGATCCTGGTAAGCGCCGGTACATCGGTCCTGGCGCTGGCGCAACAGACCCCGCAATCCGTCCTGCGTCTGCTGGGATAATTGTCAGGGCCGCCCAATAAGAGGCGCGCCCCATAATAAGTTATTTGCCGCAAACTTCCGCTCGGCGGAGGTGCGTCACCGGGCGCACGCTCCGCCGAGCCGGAATTTTCCCGGTCAGCGCTTCCGCCTTCTAATTAAAGGCCCCCCCTGCCTGAGACGATTCCCCCGTCGTCCGACGAGAGCGGCGGCCCGTCGCAGAGATCGGCTACGCTCGAAATCGCATAGTGGCGGCCCT
>JBHHZX010000298.1:0-5115 GCA_046758265.1 Phycisphaerae bacterium | reverse complement strand
CACGTTCTATGGCGGCGGAGTGGACACGCAGCGCGTGCTGCCGTTCGGGACGCCGCGCGAGGTCCGCGAGGAGGCACGGCGGCGCATCGACGACCTGGCCCCGGGCGGTGGCTTCGTTTTCAACACCGTGCACAACATCCAGGCCGACGTACCGCCCGAGAACATAATGGCCATGTGGGATGCCCTTCAGGAGTTCGGCATCTATACAGGCTAAAGTGCGGTAAGGCGTCAGAGACGGTGGGCGAGCGTGGAAACGCCGGGCGCCGCGTTCCCCGGAATTGACATTTCGCATTATTGTTGTCGATCGCCGGTCGGTGGGAGCGCTGGCGGCTACGCCAACTGCGAACGCAGATATCGAACGCATGGCCGAAGCGGGCATAAAACGTTGGGCGATGATCGCGATCGGACTGCTGGTGCTGGGTGCCTACCTGGCCCACGTGGCCGCCTACGGGCCGCAGATCAACGATGATGCGTTCATCACGTTCCGCTACAGCAAGTTCCTCGTGCTCGGTCGCGGACCCTACTTCAACGTCGGCGAGCAGGTCGAGGGCTACACCAATTTCCTCATGATGCTGCTGATGGCGGGCGCAATTGTCCTGTTCGGCGATGACGAAGTGCTGTTCGTCGCCAAGGTGATCGGCGTCGCCGGCGGCCTCGCCGCGATCGTCGCAGCGTGGGCCCTGTGTGCCCGGTGGCTGCGCAAAATCGAAGCCCTTGCCCCGCATGCCGACCTGCTGGCCGGGGCGGCTGCGGCACTGGCCGCCACGAACTGCGCCTATGCGTTCAACAGTACGACCGGACTCGAGACCACGCTTTTTTCGGCGTGGGTCGTGCTCGGGCTGTGGCTGCTGCAAAAGGGCTACGATGCGCAGCGCTACCGCGGCGCCGGCATTGCTTTCGCGCTCGCGGCCCTGACGCGTCCGGAAGGCGGAATGATCTTCGCTGCCGCCTTTCTCGGTCGGCTGATCGCGGCCGAGTGGCGGACGAAAACCGGGCGACACGCCCTGGCCCTCGACGCCCTGATCGTCGGTGCCGTTGTCGTTGGCCACCTCGTCTTCCGGTACGCGTTCTACGACGGCGAGCTGTTGCCCAATACTTTCTACGCCAAACGCGGCGGCTTCACCTGGCAAGTGACGGCGGCGGAATACGTGCTGGGATTTGGCGTCGTTCTGATGGGCGCAGTGGTCCCGATCTTCGCGCTCTTTCCAATACTCCCGCGAAACCACGGTGTCCGCCGCAGCACACTGCCGGCGTTATTGGCCGTGTGGGCGTCGGTCGCCGCCATCTTTATCGCCGGTGCCGGCTGGATGCCGGGTTTTCGGCTGCTGATACCGTACGTGCCGGTCTGGTCGGCGTTGGCCGTCCGCGGCATCGCCGCAGTGGCTGACCGTTTCCGTTCCTACGGCGTGCACGTCGCGGTCGTGACGTCGCTGCTGCTGGTGGGCGTCCTCTTCTTCTGGCAGCAGTCGGAGCGCGGGGAGTACTACAACTACGGCCGGATCCGCGCGGCAGGATACATCACGGGGCACGCCGCTCTGGCGGATTGGCTGAACGAACGGGCGGAGCCGGGGGCGGCGGTAGCATTGATGGACATCGGCATCGTTGGCTTCAAGTGCATCGACCTGCACATCCTCGACATTACCGGCCTGACCGATCGGTACATCGCCAAATCCCCCGGCGGTTTTCTTACGAAGGAATTCGACCCGGCCTATGTGTTCGACCAGAAGCCGGAGTTTCTCATCATTGCAGCGCAGGGGCCGGCCGGGCGGATCGGTGACGAAGAAATGGATCAGCTCCAACCATGGACGGTGGTCGAATCGCGGTTGATGATGGACGACGCGTTCCACACTTACTACGTGCACCGACGTGGATTTGATCGCGAAGCGCCGGAACTCGAGCGTCTCGCCGCCGTGTTCGGCGCAGAGCGTGTGTTCCGGCACGATTACCCGGACAAGAACTACTTGTTGTTCGCGCATACCTATCGCGGACCGCAGTAGCCGCCCAAGCGACCCACGCCACGGGTGCCCCCGTTCTAGGCGAGCCAGTGGAACGTGAAACCAACTCGTCATGATGATGCTGACGCCGACGCTGCCCGCGGGAAGAACTCAACGTGCGGCCAGGAACGTGTGCTAGTCCCGGCGTGCAGCACCCCTTTGGACGCCTGCAAAAGCTCCGTGGAGCGCTTGAGCTGTTTCTCGGCCTCGGCGGCGCGGCCCGCGTGTTGCAAAACACGTGCGTGGCGCCGACAGATTGCTGCGTACAACGCGGCTAACTGGGCTTCTTGTACGCTGCGTGCCGGACGCGATGGTCCCAGGGCGCGAACCTCGGGCGGCTGGCGGCGGAGCGACTCGCGCAATACGTCCGCCGCAGCGTCCAAATCGCCCTGCGACAGGGCGGATTGGAGCAGGACGTCGTAGTAAACTTGGTGGCCGACCTGCACGTCGGCGCTGCGCACCAGGGGCTGATCCCCGGTGGACGGTCCCAGCGTGAACACGCCGAGCACAACGCAGACTCCGACGATCGCGCCCGCCGTCTTCCAGCGGCGTGCGAGTACGGCCTGTATCAGGCGAGCGACGGCGAAACCAGCGAAAGGCAGCAACGCCGCCACCAGTGGCAGGCGGAATCGTCCGAACACAAAGAAGAAGTGCAGCACGGCGCAGTTGGTCAGCACAACAAAGTAGAGCGGAGCGCACCGCCGACAGCGCCGCAGCGCGAGCACCAGGCCCACGATCGCGGGCGGACCGATCGCGCCGAACGAGACAGGCAGGGACCGCAGGACGTTCGAATGTAACTGGGCATAGTAGAAGTTGGCGTTATTCGGCTCTTCGAACCAATAACACGTCGCGAAGACTTTTTCGGCCAAGAGGCGCAGATAGCTCGCAAACGAAGGATGGGTCTTGAGCGTGGCGACCGCCGTCGGTAGGAATGCGTTGTCGGTTTCGGCCAAAATCCGTGCGGTGTGGCGCGTGCCCCAGCGTACGTAGCCGGAGTCTTCGGCATTTGAAATGAGGAACGTCGGCGGGCCGTTGCTTGCTACGTCCAGCGGCGGCGCGCCCGCGACCAGGTTTCTCGCCACGACGGGGCTGAAGCTGATGAAACCTCCCAGCGCCAGCGCCATCGCGCAGCGCCCGCACCGGCGCCATTGTTTCCGGTAGCCGACAACAAGGAGTGCCACGGCTGCGAAAACCACGAGCACAAAGTGCGCTTTGAGCGCCACCGAGAGCCCGAGCGTAACACCCACGGCCGCCCACGCCGGCACGGTCGGTCTTTCGCGCGCCTCATCAAGCAGGAAGACGAGCAGCAGACCCCAAAACACGATGAGCGTGACCCGCAGAAGCACGAACTCGTAGAAAAGGAGCGGCCCGTAAAGCAGTGCGAGCGCGGCGGCCATGATTGCGGCCACCTCACCAAAGTAGCGTCGCGCGAGCACGTGGACGAGCATAACGGAGACAATGCCGAGCAGGATTTGCCCCGCGTACACCCAGCCAACGGCGGGCCCGAGCAACAGGTACGTGCCGGCGATAAGGTAGGGGTACAGCGGACCCTGATAGGTGCGGCCACCGCCGCACCAGTGGTTCCACAGGGCTCGGGCGGCGCTGTCGGGGTCGCTGCTCGGGTTCGCCGCCTTCAGCGCGGCCCACCGCTCCGGAAAGATCCGGGCGTAGTCCTCGGCGATTTCGCGGTGCCAGCCGTGCAGCGGCGGGCGAACGGTTGTGGACCACCAGTCCCCGTCGCCGATTGCCAGCGCCCACGAGTGGAAGGTGTGCAGATCGCTTTCGGTCCACTCATGCCACCAGAAGCACGGGCTGTTGGCAAGTTCGAGGAAGCAGAAGACACGCAGCAGGAATGCAATGGCCACAATCGCGGTCAGAAGGTGTTTTCGCCGGCGGCGCAACCAATCTTCGAGCTGTGTATAGGCGCTGGCGTAGCCGCGCGCTGAAGGTTGCGGAATTGGCTTATTTGACATCCGCGGGATTATACCATGCTTCGATGAACAGGCTGTCGCACGCGCCCGTTGGTGC
Source organism: Phycisphaerae bacterium (assembly GCA_046758265.1). GTDB lineage: Bacteria > Planctomycetota > Phycisphaerae > UBA1845 > Fen-1342 > JALSRY01. The sequence continues at coordinate 1,093 of JBHHZX010000298.1, read as the reverse complement.
TCGGCGCGGCGAGCGAAACGCGCAGCCTGCGCTGTACAATCGTTCCAAGTTGGCCAAGGAGATCCTGCTGCAAAGTGGCAATGACTTCGCGGAATGCGAGACAAATGCGTGAGGTGCAATATGCGTAACCGGATACGGATAGGGTTGCTTGTGTCCCTGTTGCCCGGCCTCGTGGTTGGAAACCTTCACGCCCAGCCGCCGCCCGACGTGATCTATACCAATGCCAATATTCATACGGTCGCGGCGAACCGACCGCGGGTCGAGGCGTTGGCTGTCGCCGGCGAGCGCATCGCGGCGGCCGGCTCGATGCGCGAGGTCATGCGCTTCCGGCAGCCGGCCACCCGTCTGGTCGATCTGCACGGGAAGACTGTGCTGCCCGGTCTGATCGACGCCCACTGTCACGTGGCCAGCCTCGGCAGCTACGCGCTGGGGCGCATCGATCTGAGCCAGGCCCGCTCGTTCGACCAAGTGGTGGAGATGGTCACGGCCCGGGTCAAGAAAGCGAAGAGCGGCGAATGGATCGTCGGCGGCCGCTGGGACCACGAGAGCTGGCCCGGACGGCGACTACCGACGCACGAACGGCTCAGCGCCGTCAGCCCGGACAACCCGGCGTGGATCACGCGGGTGGACGGCCACGCCGGGCTCGCCAACGCCGCCGCCATGAGACTCGCGGGCGTGGATCGGGAAACGGCATCGCCAAGGGGGGGCGAGATCATCAGGGACGCCAACGGCGAACCGACCGGCTTGTTCGTTGACAATGCCGAGAATCTGATCACGCGGCATATGCCCGAAACCAGCCACCGTACGACGGATCTGCTGCTCAAGGCCCAGGAGATGTGCTTGTCCGTTGGGCTCACCGGCGTGCACGACGCAGGCGTTAGCCCGGCGGAAATCGCGGCCTATCAACAACTGGAAGCCGCTGGAAAGCTCAAGCTGCGCGTGTACGCGATGATCGCCGGCGAATATGCGATCAATTACTTCCGCGACCACGGACTTTTGATCGGCGATCGGCTCACGGTTCGCAGTACAAAGTTGTTCGCGGACGGGGCGATGGGCTCCTCGGGGGCCTGGCTGTTCGAACCGTACAGCGACC
>JBHHZX010000297.1:0-5129 GCA_046758265.1 Phycisphaerae bacterium | reverse complement strand
AGATCACGCTGGGCGGCCGCTCGCTGACGATCCCGGTCTTCCCGCTGCCCGGTCATGTGCCGCGGTCGATCACCTTGCCATTAGGCTACGGTCGCACATACGGCGGCCGGGTGGCCGACGGCGCCGGCTTTGACGCGTACGGGTTGCGTACGCAGCAGGCGTGGTACATCGCCACTGGCGCGACCATAAAGACCGTCTCCGGCTCGTACAAGCTCGCGACAACCCAGGATCATCACGCGATCGCCAGCGCCGTCGGCGTACAAGAAGCGCGGAAGCGGGTCGACGCACTGGTTCGCGAAGGCACGCTGGATGAATACAAGCAGGATCCGAAGTTCGTGCCGCATCGCACCCGCTCGCTGCCGTTGATCCAGCCTTTCGGCAAGCACGAGTTCTCCGACAAGCCACGTTGGGCCATGGCGATCGACCTGGCCAGATGCACCGGCTGCAGCGCCTGCGTGGTCGCCTGCCAGGCCGAGAACAACGTCCCGGTCGTCGGCAAAGACGAGGTGCTGATGGGCCGCGAGATGCACTGGATTCGCGTGGACCGCTACTTCACGGGCAGCCCCGAAAACGCAGATATCCAAGTCGTGCATCAGCCGGTCGCCTGCCAGCACTGTGAAAACGCCCCCTGCGAGCAGGTCTGCCCCGTCGCCGCGACCGTCCACGACGAGGAAGGTCTCAACGTAATGGTTTACAACCGCTGCATCGGCACGCGCTACTGCTCGAACAACTGCCCCTACAAGGTCCGACGCTTCAACTGGTTCTACAATCATCACGGCCCGGCACACCCGCGCAGCAGCGGCAAGCTGTCCCGAACCGACCTCACACCGATCGAAAAGATGGCCTTCAACCCCGAGGTCACGGTCCGCAGCCGCGGCGTGATGGAAAAGTGCACCTTCTGTCTCCAGCGCATCAACGCGGTCAAAATGCAGGCCAAGAACGAGGGCCGCCCGATCGAAGACGGCGACATCGTCCCGGCGTGTGCCCAGGCCTGCCCCGCCGAAGCAATCGTCTTCGGCGATCTGAACGACGAGAAGAGCAGGGTCCGCCAGGCTCACGAGCACGACCGGGCCTACGCGATGCTGGAATTCCTGAATGTTCGACCGCGAAACATGTACCTCGCGAATCTGCGAAACCCGGCCCACAACGAAGGCGACACCCGGCGCCGCCGCCACAATGACCGCTCGACCACGGAGCACACGGGATAGGGAATGGCGAGGATCGTCAACGATCGCGACAACACCTGGGACGACCCGCGGCGGCGCGCCCCGCTGATCGTGGGCGGCCACGACTTCGCGTCGGTCACCGAGACCGTCTGCCGAAACACCGAAATCCCGATTCGTAAGACGCCCCGCGCCTGGTACATCGCCTTTGCCATCAGCGCGCTGGGGACGCTCCTGCTGTTCGCCATGATCGGCTACCTGTTTCTCACCGGCGTCGGTGTATGGGGCGTCAACAACCCAGCGGCGTGGGGTTTCGCGATCATCAACTTCGTCTTCTGGGTTGGCATCGGCCACGCCGGCACGCTGATCTCGGCGATCCTGTTCCTGTTTCGCCAGCGCTGGCGGACGAGCATCAACCGCTTCGCCGAGGCGATGACGATCTTCGCCGTGATCTGCGCGTTGATCTTCCCCGGCATCCACGTGGGCCGCGTCTGGGTCGTGTACTGGATGTTCCCGGTGCCAAACCAGATGGCGATGTGGCCGCAGTTCCGCAGCCCGCTTTTGTGGGACATTTTCGCGGTCGGCACGTACTTCGTGGTTTCGCTGCTGTTCTGGTACATCGGGATGATTCCCGACCTGGCGACCCTGCGCGACCGGGCCGCAAACAAGATCCGCAAAGTGCTCTACGGCCTGTTTGCCCTGGGCTGGACCGGTTCCGCCCGCCATTGGCACCGCTTCGAGCGCGCGTATCTGATCCTGGCTGCGTTGGCGACGCCTTTGGTCCTCAGCGTGCATTCGGTGGTCAGCTTCGACTTCGCCGTCTCGCAGCTCCCCGGCTGGCACTCGACGATCTTTCCGCCCTACTTCGTGGCCGGCGCGATTTTCAGCGGGTTTGCGATGGTGATGACGCTGGCGGTTCCGGCCCGGCAGCTCTTCGGGCTCAAAGACATCATCACCAGGCGGCACCTCGAAAACATGAACAAGATCATGCTCGCGACCGGCTCAATGGTCGGCTACGCCTATGTCATCGAGTTCTTCGTCTCCTGGTACGGCGGCAACCACTACGAGCAGTCCATCTCTCTGCAGCGCGCCTTCGGGCCGTATGCCTGGGCGTATTGGACGATGGTCACCTGCAACGTCTTCGTGCCGCAGCTTTTCTGGTCCAAGAAGATCCGCACGAACATCGCCGCGATGTTCGTCATCAGCCTCCTCATCAATGTCGGGATGTGGTTCGAGCGCTTCGTGATTGTGGTCAGCTCGCTCGCCACCGACTTCCTGCCATCGTCGTGGGACTACTACCGGCCGACAGTCGTCGACATCCTGACGCTCGCCGGCAGTTTCGGATTGTTCTTCACCCTGTTCCTGCTGTTCGTCCGCTTCCTGCCGATGGTGGCGATGGCGGAAGTCAAGACCGTGATGCCGCAGGCCCACGCCCCGCCGCACCACGGCTTCGACTACAACCCCGACGAATTCGACGGCGAGCTGGAGCAGCAATAGCAGCGGGTGTGCAGGAGAAGTGCCTTGTACGAGGCGACGCCGGGCAATCTGAACGACACCCAGACTGCTGCCAACACGGGTGCGGGCAAACTCTGCGCCCTGCTGGCCGAGTTTGACTCGCCCGACGCGCTCAAGGCGGCGGCGACCCGCGTACGCGGCGCCGGCTTCACCCGCTGGGACGCGCACACGCCCTTTCCGGTGCACGGGATTGATGAATGCATGGGCACCCGACCCACCAAGCTGCCCTGGTTAGTTTTCGCTTGCGGGTTCATCGGCTGCCTGACCGCCTTGCTGCTGCAATGGTGGACCAACGCCGCTGGCCCCGACGAATTCGGGTTCGTGCCGACGTTCTTGCAGGGTTATCCCTTCCTGGTCAGCGGCAAGCCCTACTTCAGCCTGCCGGCCAACATTCCGGTCATCTTCGAATTGACGGTGCTGTTTGCGGCGCTCGGCGCCGGCCTCGGCATGTTCGTGTTCAACAACCTGCCGCGGTATCACAATCCGATCTTCGCCAGCCGGCGCTTTCATCGTGTCACCACCGACGCTTTCTTCATCCGCATTGACGCCGCCGATCCGCTGTTCGACGCGGCGGAAACACGCAAGCTCCTGGAAGCGCTGGGTCCGGCAGGGATCGAGCCCGTCTTGGAGATTCCCGACAGCGCCCGCACCCCGCGGGTGTTCATGCGCACCGGTCTCATCGCCGGCTGCGCCGCTTTGGTTCCGTTGGCGGTGATCGCGATGGCCCGGGGGTCGAAGTCCGAGCAGCCGCGTATCCATATCGTCCACGACATGGACAACCAGGAGAAATACCAACCCCAACAGGCATTGCCGCTGTTCGCCGACGGACGCGCCATGCGACTACCCGCCGGAGCTTCACCGCTGAACCCGCTCGGAACGACTGTGGCCCGTGGCGAGTTGCGGGACGACGACCACTTCTACCGTGGCTATCGCGGCGATGACGTCGAGGATCGCTTCGAGACGTTTCCAACACACCGCCCGGAGGTGGACTTGAGCGAGGCCTTTATTCGCCGTGGGCAGCAGCGCTTTAACATCTACTGCGCCCCCTGCCACGGTCGCGACGGCTCAGGCCAGGGGATGGTCAACAACCGCGCCGCCGAGCTGGGCCCCTGGGTCCCCGCGTCCAACCTGCATGACGATCAGGTCCGGGCGCGCTCGGTCGGCCATCTGTTCAACACCATCTCGAACGGCATCCGCACGATGCCGGCTTACGGCGAACAGATTCCCGAAGCGGACCGCTGGGCGATCGTGGCCTACATCCGCGCGCTGCAACGCAGTACCCAGGCGACGCTGGACGAACTGCCGAAAGAAGTCAGGGACGAACTCAGGACCAGGTGAGTAGCGAGCGTGAAGGCACCGATTGACATTCCCGACGATCGCATCCAACTCGACGACCTCGGGCCCGCGACCGCACGAGTCGCAGGCACCGCCGGAGCGGCGGCGCTCGTGGTCAGCCTGGTGCTCGGCTTCTTCGACGGCGAACCGTTCATCCGCGGCTACCTGGTCAATTACGCTTTCTTCGTCAGCCTCGCGCTGGGCGGGCTGTTCTTCGTGCTGCTCCAGCACGCCACCCGCGCCGGCTGGAGCGTGGTCGTGCGCCGGCTGGCCGAAAGCGTCAGCACCACCTTCCCCCTGCTGGCGGCGCTGAGTCTGCCCATAATCGTGCCGATGCTGCTGGACCTTGACGCTATTCACAAGGTCTATCCCTGGACCGACAACGAGCACGTCACCCACGACGACATCCTGCGAGGCAAACAGGCATACTTGAACGGGCCGTTCTTTCTGGCCCGACTGCTAGCGTACTTCGCCCTCTGGATCGTCGTCGCAAACTACTTCTACAAACACTCCGTCGAGCAGGACCGGACCGGCGACCCCAACCTGACCTCGCAAATGCAGACTCGCAGCGCCCCGGCCGTTATCCTGTACGCGTTGGCCACCACGTTCTTTGCGTTCGACCTGCTGATGACGCTTGACCCGCACTGGTTCAGCACCATCTTCGGCGTCTACTACTTCACCGGGGCCGCGGTCGGGTTCTTCGCGCTGCTGGTGATTATGATGTACCTGCTGCAGCGCGCCGGCCGCCTGGCACAGTCGATCTCCATCGATCACTACCACGACGTCGGCAAGCTGGTCTTCGCCTTCGTCGTCTTCTGGGCGTACATCGCTTTTTGTCAGTACATGCTGATCTGGTACGGTAACATCCCCGAGGAGACCGGCTGGTACGTCGTTCGCCAGCAGCAGCCCTGGCTGACGGTCAGCCTGATCCTCTTGTTCGGGCACTTTATCATCCCGTTCGCGGCGCTGATGTCGCGCATCCCCAAGCGACAGAAAGGCTTGCTCGCGCTCGCCGCGACGTGGGTGCTCGTGATGCACTGGTTCGACGTGTTCTATCTGGTCATGCCACGCATGTCCCCGGGCCAGCAGAACGTGGCGTCGCTGGGAACGCTCGAC
>JBHHZX010000296.1:0-5148 GCA_046758265.1 Phycisphaerae bacterium | reverse complement strand
GCAGTCAGCTAATCCCCCTCGGACTCGAAGGCCGGACCGCGGCACTGCTGAGCAAGCAGCTTGGGCGGCCGGTTAAGGTGGTCAACGACCGCAAACGGGAGCACCTGGACACCGGCTGCCGGCCCGGCTCGATCCAATACATGAAGATCGCCACGGATCGGGCCGGCAAGCCGCTGGGCGGCCACATCCACGTCGCGGGCGTGAACGGCCCGGAGAGACGGGGCGGCGGAACGTCGAACCCGTCGCGCTATGATTTCGGCCAGGTCTTCAAGTCGTTCGTCGATCTGGGGCTGACCACCGGCGGCGCCCGCCCGATGCGCGCCCCGGGCCATCCGCAGGGCATGTTCGCTGTGGACAGCTTTGTCGATGAGTTAGCGGCAGCCGCTGGCGTGAACCCGCTCGAGTATCGCAAGCGCATCGAGACCAGCGAGGTCCGCAAGCGGATGTACGACATTGGGGCCGAAGCCATCGGCTGGAAGAATCGCCCCAACCCTGACGGCAGCGGCACGGGCCGCCTGCGCCGTGGCATCGGTGTGGCCGCCGGGGACTGGTCCACGTGGGAGACCGATGCGCAGATCCGAGTGGACGTTTTCAAGGATGGAACAGCGCGTGTTCTCTCGGGCACCCAGGACATTGGTACTGGTACGCGCACCGTGCTGATCGACACGTTGGCTGATCAACTCGGCATTGCGCGCGGGCTGATCACGTCGGACTGCGGCAACAGCGACTACCCACCCGGGCCGACCAGCGGCGGCTCGATGACCGTGCATACGATCGTCCCGGCGATTCGCGACGCCGGCGACCGCGTCCGCGATCAACTTCGTGAACTCACGGGTATTGACTTCGCCGATACGGCGTCGTGGCGGGCAGCGTGCAAAAAAATCCCCGGCGAAAGCGTCACCGTCGTCGGCGGTAAGAACCGCAAGTACTGGGGCCAAGGCGGCAACGAGGCCGTCCAGTTCGTCGAGGTCGAAGTTGACACCCAGACCGGCATCGTGCGCGTGCTGCGCGTCGTCGCGCTGCAAAACTGCGGACAGGCGATCAATCGGCTGACGGCGGAGAATCAGATCATCGGCGGCGTGATCCAAGGCGTAAGCTTCGCGTTGTTCGAGGAAAAGATCCTCGACCCGACGCTCGGGTGCATGGTCAATCCCAATCTCGAACAGTACAAGATCCTCGGCCCGCGCGATTGTCCGGAGATTCGCCCCATCATCTGGCGTGAAAGCACGCAGAACGGCGCGCGATCGCTGGGAGAGCCGCCAACCATCCCCACGGCCGGCGCGACTGCAAACGCGGTTACCAACGCAATCGGTGCGCGCGTCTACAGCCTACCCATCACGCCCGCCAAAGTCCTGGCCGCGCTCGCCGAGCGGGGAGGTGTCTCATGAATGCATTCGAATACGTGACCGCGGAGAGTTTCGCGGCGGCGACGACGTTCCTCGCCGACCGGCCCGCGGGCGACACGCTTGTCAAAGCCGGCGGCATCGACGTGCTCGACCGGCTGAAAGAGCGGCTCGAGACGCCGAAACGCCTCCTCAACCTCCGAGACGCCATGGGCCCTGGCAACCGCATTGCAGAGATAGGGCAGCACGGCATTGACATCGTCCTTTCCGCGACGACCACTCTTGCAGCGATCGCGAACCATACCGCGATCCGTCAGCGATATCCCGCACTCGCACAGGCCGCGGAGCACGCCGCGACGCCGCAGATTCGCAACGTCGCCACCCTTGGTGGCAACCTGTGCCAGAAACCGCGTTGCTGGTACTACCGCAGTCGCGACTACGACTGCCTCAAGAAAGGCGGCGCGACGTGCTATGCGGTGCACGGCGACAACCGTTACCACGCGATCTTCGGCGCCGGAGCGTGCCACATCGTGCACCCGTCCAGTCTGGCGGTGCCGCTACTGGCGTACGATGCGTGGCTGCGGCTGTTGAAGCACGAAGCAGGCAAGTTGCACCAACGTAAAGTGTCTCTGGATGATTTCTTCCGTGTTCCAGCCAACCCGCAGCAAGACGAGAACGTTCTCGAGCCCGGTGAACTGATCTTCGAGGTATTCCTGCCGTTCCAGAAGAACCTCCGGCCGCGGTCGGCTTACGTCGAGCTACGCGAGAAACAGTCGTTCGACTGGCCGATGGTGAGCTGCGCCGTGAATCTGAACGACGGCGCCAAACCGCGGGTCGTGCTCGGTGCCGTCGCGCCGATCCCCTGGCGCTTGAAGCGCGTCGAGGCCCTGCTCGCGGACCAGAAACTCACTGATGCGCTCGGCGACAAGGCCAAAGCCGTCGCGACGCGCGACGCGAATCCCATGTCACTCAACAGGTACAAGGTGCAATTGGCTGGCGTCGCACTTGAACGAGCGTTGCGACAGGCAGACCAAGAAGCGTAAGGAGGACGCACGCGATGCCAGAACCCTACGCCGAGGAATCCGAACTGATCCCGTGCTGCCAGCATCTGCGCACCAAGATGCAGCATTGCGCCAGCGCGGACCTGCGGGCCGGCCCCGGCTTTATCCGAGTGTCCGACACCGCCACGTATTGGTGCAATCGGACGGCGACCTCGTTCGGGCCCGACGACGCCCCCGGCACGCCCGAAAACTGTCAGCCCGGCCGAAGCTGTTACGAGCGCAACCTGTAGACTCTCCGCCAACTGTGTCCCCGCGCCGCGAAGACCGCCTGTCCTTATGGCAAACGCCATTAGCTGTCCCCTCCCCTTTTTCAACGGACTCTTGGGACAGCCTGCGGCGAGAAGCTTGCGCCCGGGTCGTCGGCGCCGGCGTAGCGAACCCTACGGCCTTCCTCCTTCGGGTTCGAACGGAAGTTTTAGTTGACAAGCCTACGATATTGTGCTATGATAATGGTACAATAGTGCACTAGAACACGGGTACCGCGGGTGTTAATCTCGTCGGGTCAGTCTACCCGACGTAGAGACGAGCGGCGTTGGGCGTGTCAGGCCGGTAGGAGGCCCCACTACCACGTCGTCCTGGTCGCTGGTTTGAAAAAGGGGACAGGCAAACGGCGAACGGGTGTGGGACGATGCGCTTTGAGCTTGATCCGAAAAGCGGCGTTCCGTTCTATCGGCAAGTCATTGACCAGATTCAGTTTGCGATCGCTGACGGTCGGTTGAGCTGCGGGGACCGGCTGCCAACGGTGCGGCAGCTAGCGGTCGAACTGAAGGTCAATCCGAACACCGTCGCGCGGGCGTATCAGGAACTTGAGATCAGGGGCATTGTGGACACACAGATGGGCACTGGCACCTTTATCGGAAGCGAGAAAGTCGAGATCTCCGAGATCGAGCGGAAGCGCATGCTCGGCCAAATCTGCACCGAGCTGCTGTCACGGGCATCCACGTATGGCTTCACGCTATCCGAGGTTATCGCCGCTCTGAGAGAGCGCGAGCGAGAGCGACACGAGTGATCCATACGTCGGGACAGTATGGGTCGATGCGTTGTCCGCCGCGGGCGCTACCGTGCCTTCTTCTGCTGCGGCGGGCGGAGCAACCGCTGCTATGCGGGCTGCTGCTAGCGGCAGTGGCTGGGGCTCTGTGGCTGGGATGGTCCGCGAAGTCCGCCGCGTCGGCAGACCGTTCATCGGCGCCGGCCGGCGTGTGGGCGGGCAAACACCACGGGTCGTCGATGACCGTGGGCGCTGAGGGGCGCGCGGAGCGCCCCGCAACCACTGAAGCACGGGACCAATGCCGGCTGGCATTCCGCCTTGCGGCGCCCGACGGGGCCACCATCGCGGCGGTTGAGTGCACCTACAAGCGGTTTTCGCGCGCGGAGCGCGTGGGAGACGCTGACGTGACAGAGGTCGATCCGGCCGCGGACCGCAGGCGCTGGATGTGGGTAGCGGTGGCGTGGTTGCTCGCGCTGCTGGCCTGCGTGCTGTTGTCGGAACATGAGCAGTGAGTCAACTCGAGGAGGCCGGGACAATGACTGAGAGCAAGGTAACTATTCTAAGTCGTTCACTAGAGAGATTCGCGACCACCGCACGGGCGGACTACCGCTTCGCGCCGTTTAACGCGTTGTTGGTGCTGGCGGTGATGCTGGTCGGACTCGTCGTACACGTGGTCCTGTATGAGTTCGGCGTCGCCCCGGTGGTGTATGCGATCATCGCCGGGCTCGTGTTGGCGGCGATGTTTCGGATGCATCAGGTGTGGGAGAGCGTGGTGATCGGTGGGGCGTTGGCGGCGTTGGGCGGTTACCTGTCGTTCGACCGCCTGGGGCTGCCACCCCGCGTGCTGGTGGGGGCCACGGTCTTGGCGGCGGTCGCCGCACCCAGCGTGCAAATCGCCTATCAGTGGGAACGGGGAGTGCTGCTGCGATTCGGAAAGTTCAAGGGCATTCGGGGATCGGGCCTGTTCGTGATCCTGCCGGTGATCGACAAGGTGGCCCAGTTCGTCGACCAGCGGATCCGCGTGACTGATTTCCGGGCGGAGACCACTCTGACGAAGGATACAGTGCCGGTGAACGTGGATGCGATCGCCTTCTGGATGGTCTGGGACGCGGAGAAGGCAGTGCTGGAGGTGGCGGACTTCAACGCGGCGGTTAGTCTGTCGGCGCAAACGGCCTTGCGAGATGCGATCGGTCGGAGCGACCTGGCGGAATTGCTGTCACACCGAGAGCGCTTGGGGAAAGAGATCCAGCAGGTATTGGACGCGAAGACCAACCCCTGGGGAATCACGGCGCAGTCCGTGGAGATCCGCGACATCATCATCCCGAAAGGTCTGGAAGACGCGATGAGCAAGCAGGCGCAGTCGGAGCGCGAGCGCCAGTCGCGCATCATCCTCGGTACGGCAGAGACGGAGATCGCGGAGAAGTTCGCCAAAGCCTCGGAAGCGTATAAGCAGAACCCGGTGGCATTGCATTTGCGCGCCATGAACATGGTCTTCGAGGGCCTGAAGCAGAAGGGCTCAATGATCATTGTGCCGTCCACGGCGGTAGAGACGATGGGACTCGGTGCCTTGGGGGGCCTGACGGCCTTGGGTCAGCCGCGCACGGGAGCATCCGGGGACGAATCGTCGGCGTAGGAGAGCTGTCTATCGGGAAAACACCATCCGATGATGTTGGCTGGCTACCGGTATCCCGACCGCCAGCCAGTGCCGTTTCCACTTGATGGGTTTCGCGCGCAATGTAGCGGCCGACGTCTCGTC
>JBHHZX010000295.1:0-5158 GCA_046758265.1 Phycisphaerae bacterium | reverse complement strand
TCGCCGCGATCATTCACCCGCGCTGGGGCGAACGCGAGCAGACGATCATCCGGCGCGGCATCGACGTGATCGTCCTGCTGGACGTCTCGCGCTCGATGCTGGCACGCGACATCGCCCCCAACCGCCTCCAACGCGCCAAGCTTTCGATACGTGACGATCTCTTGCCGGCGCTGGGCGGTGACCGCATCGGCCTGATTACCTTCGCCGGCGTCCCGACGCTGAAATGTCCCCTCACCCATGACTACGGGTTCTTTCGGCTCGCGCTGGAAGATATCACTTCCAAGAGCAGCCCGCGCGGCGGCACGCTGATTGGAGACGCCATCCGCAAAGCTGAAGAAGCCTTTCACGACTCGCTCGACACGCACAAGGTCGTCATCCTGATCACGGACGGCGAAGACCACGAGAGCTACCCGCTTGAAGCCGCCGTCAACCTCTGGAACGATCTCGAAGTCCCCATCGTCGCCGTCGCGCTGGGCGACGAACGCGAAGGGGCCCGGATTCCGATCAAGACCGACCGTGGCGAGGAATACCTCAAATACAGGGATGAAGTCGTCTGGTCACGGGCCAACTTCGACGATCTGCGCCGTATCGCTAACGTGTCCAACCTCGACGCGTTCGTCCCGGTCGGCACGCGAAACTTCGACCTGGGCGAGATCTACCGCGAACGCATCGTGCCGGCGATTGAATACAAAGAGCGCACCGAAACCGAGCGTGTGCCGTTGCCGTCGCGGTATCACATATTCGCCACCGTGGCGCTGGCATTGTTGTTGATCGAGTCCTTCCTGCGCGACGGACCGCGACGCACGGATATCTTGACAGTGGTTGTCGGCGGGGAAAGAGAGGCAGCGTGATGATTGGGGATTGGGGATTGCGGATTGGGGATTGGGGGGCGCGGATCGCTCGCTATTCAACTTGGCAATCGGCAACCCGCAATCCGCAATCCGCAATCCCTTCGTGCCTTCGTGCCTTCGTGCCTTCGTGCCTCTGGCTCGTATTCTGTGGTGCCGCTCTCGCGGACACGCCGCGCGAGCTGATCGACCAGGGCAACGAGCACTTCGCAGCGGGGCGCTACGCCGACGCGCTGGAAGCGTACGAGCAAGCCGGTGCAGAACCTGACGAGCGAATCATGGCCGATCTGCTGCACAACCGCGCCGCTGCCCATTTCAAGCTCGGCCGGATCGACGACGCCCGCGAATTGTGGGTCCGGGCCGCCGGGCTGAAGGACGCGTCCTTCGAGGCGGCCGCGCGCTACAACCTCGGCAACTGTGACTACGCCGACGCGCTCAAGGCTGTTCAGGCGCAAGACGCGAACACGGCGCTGGCGCAGCTCGAGCGCGCCTTGCAGCAATATCGCGACGCGCTGCGTCTCGATCCTGAGCGGCTCGACGCCCGCGCCAACCTCGAACTCGCCGCGCAGTTCAAAAAGCAGATCGAAGAGCTGGCCCAGCAGCAACCGCAATCGCAACCCTCGCCCGGGCGGGATCAGGATAACGAGCAACAGGATCAGGGTGACCAGAGCTCGTCACAACCGTCGTCGCAGCCGAGCGATTCACAGACCCAACAGCGCGACGAGCAAACCAAGGAGGGCGCCGATCAGGAGCAGGAGCAGCAGGATTCGTCACAGCAACCCTCCTCGCAGCCCGATACGCAGCCCGTCTCGGAAACTCAGCCGGCGCCGCAGCCCCAGCCGGAACTCTCCGAGGGCGAAGAGGAGCGGGAGCAGCAGGAACTGGTGCCGATCGAGATGACGAGAGAGGAGGCCGAGCGCCTGCTGCAAATGATTCGCGACGCCGAGCACCAGCGCCGTGCGGTTCTGCGTGCGCGTGAGGCGGCCCGTCAGAGGCCCGTCGAAAAGGACTGGTAGCGCAGGTTTTGAGACCGTCAGTGGCCTCGAACCCACAGATTGTCGGGCCCGTCGCTTTTCGGTATAAACCGCGTTGTGTTTGGCACAGAAGTAGGTGGATTCGGGCCGCGACTGCCAGGGAGTGCCATGTCGAACGGCAGGGGATCGCTTCTCAAGGGGCGCGGCTTCGAGATCCGGTCGTCTGTAGCGCGCTCGCTCACGCGTCGAAATATGGAGAAAAACTTATGATGTCGGACCGCGTCAAGCAGATTCTGAGCTGGTACGAGTCGGATACCGCCGGCACGCTCGCCAACATTCGCCGCATGCTCGGCACCGGCAGGTTGGCGGACACGGGGAAGTTTGTGATTCTCCCGGTCGATCAGGGCTTCGAGCACGGCCCGGCCCGCAGCTTCGCGCCCAACCCCCCGGGCTACAACCCGCACTATCACTTCGAGCTGGCGCTTGAGGCCGGCTGCAACGCCTATGCTGCCCCGCTCGGGTTCCTCGAAGCGGGGGCGCGGACCTTCGCCGGCGAAATCCCGCTGATCCTCAAGCTCAACAACCATGAGCTGCTGCACAGTGAGAGGAACCCGATGCCGGCCGTCACCGCTTCCGTGGAGCACGCTCTGCGGCTGGGCTGCGCTGCCATCGGCTTCACCATCTACCCCGGCTCGGCTCTCAACAACGCGATGTACGAACAGATTCAGGCCCTCAGCGAAGAGGCCAAGGCCGTCGGCCTGGCCGTCGTGATCTGGTCGTACCCGCGCGGCGAAGACCTCAGCAAGGAAGGCGAGACGGCGATCGACGTCGCGGCCTACGCCGCCCAGATCGCCTGCCAGCTCGGCGCCCACTTGGTCAAGGTCAAGCTGCCGAGCGAGCACATCGAGCAGGACGCCGCCCGAAAGGTCTACGAGGAGCAGAAGATTCCGATCACTACGCTCGCCGACCGGGTCCGGCACGTCGTGCAGGGCGCGTTCGACGGTCGGCGAATCGTGATCTTCTCCGGCGGCGCACTGAAGGGAGCCGACGCGATCTACGACGAGGCCCGCGCGATCCGCGACGGCGGCGGCTTCGGCTCGATCATCGGCCGCAACGCCTTCCAGCGCCCCAAGGCCGAGGCGCTCGCGATGCTCAAGAAGATCATGAACATCTATCTGGGCAGGGAATAGCCAAGCGCGAATTCAGAATGGCGAATGTAGCGGCCGGGCTCCGTGCCGGCCGTAGGTTCCTGGCAAGCGCAATTCCGCGGAAAGCTCCAACGGTCGGGCCCCGCCCCGGCCGTCTTCGAGGGGTCCCGGGAATGGCAGGGCGACTTGGTGCGCCTGACGATGCTGGTGCGAGAATCCTTTCTCGCACCCCTTCTGGCGGGAATCCCTTCCGGCATTTCTGCGTACCCGATACGCTAAGAGCTTCTAACAGAAGCGGGTGGCTCGGGCATCTTGCCCGAGTTCTACGGGCGGGACGCCCGTACCACCCTTGTTTTGTTAGGCGCTGTAAGTGCACGGTTGGTGCTGTGACCGGATTTCTGTTCTGGTTCGATCGGCGCTTTCGATTTCCACAGGGCCACTGCCGGAACTGCGGCTACGACCTGACCGGCAACGTGAGCAGGCGCTGTCCGGAGTGCGGAGAGCCGGTATGAAGACAGTGGGCCTCTCACGTTGGGTTGACACCGTGTTTTACGGCGTTTCAGCGTTCATCGGTGTTGCCACCTGGGTCGGAGTCCAGCATGTGTCCGGACAGTCAGAAGCGTGGGATAGCCCGTATTACTGGCGGTTTGGGTTTCCGTCGATGCTCGCAGCGGCGGGCTTGTGCGGGATGATCAGGCCGCGTCACGCTTGGCGGTGGGGGTTGATCATCGTCGTTCCGCAGCCGCTAGTGCTCTTCATCTTCACGGCACCCGGTCCCGGTCCAAACATGTGGCCTGTTGGAATGTGCTTCTTTGGTGGGTTCGCCCTTCTGTGTGCGGGGGCTGGCGCTTTAGGCGGTGCGATCGTACCCAGGGCAAAGCGGCGTATCCCGCCCGGCCACTGCCAGAAATGCGGCTACGACCTGACGGGCAACGTAAGCGGGAAGTGCCCGGAGTGCGGAGAGGCAATCTGATGCACTGGCTCTTGAGAGTGGCGATTGCAGTCGTGGTGGGAATGGCCTCGGGCGCCGGCTGCTACGCTGCCATCGTCATGGTGTTTAATCGGTGGATTCAGAGCCAACAAGGGGTACCTTCTCTGGCAGTCCGCGTGGGTTTAGGTGTGGTCCTCGTTATCGCGGCCTTGGGCGTGCCGTGCATCGTTGGGATCACGCTGTACGTGATTCTCACTCGACGCTACGGGCCTGAGGCACCTGACAGGGAAACTCGATGCCGAAAGTGCGGCTACATCCTGCGGGGCATCACCGAGCCACGATGTCCTGAGTGTGGGGAGCGGATATGAGACGCCGCTCGCGGACACGACGGGTGCTGAAGTGGGTGAGTATCGTCCTGTGCCTATTTTGTCTAGCAACGACTGCGTTGAGCATCTTCCGGAGCGTTAGCTGGCCCAGACAGCATTGCTATTGGCGGATCGGCGTATCCCGCGGCTTCTTCTGGGTTGCATGGCAGCTTCACGCAATCAGCGGTGTATCGAGATGGTCCCGTGGCGACGGTCATTCCATCGAAGCCGGGTCCGGTCACTTCAACCTGCGGCTCCCCCGCCTGCGGTATTCATGGTTCACGTGGACTTGGCTGCCGGAAGGGGACAAGGCCTTCGGATGGAAGTACGTAACTGTGCCGTCAACCATTCCCCTTGCGATACTCGTTTTCAGCACCGGGTTGTTGTGGTGGCTTGATCGCCGCCGCGTCCCACCCGGCCACTGCCAGAAGTGCGGCTACAACCTGACGGGCAACGTGAGTGGGCGGTGTCCTGAGTGCGGGCGGACTGTGAGTTAGGGTGATGAAACCTGCCGCACCACCACCGCGACCACGTTTCCGCTGGGTGATCACCTGCACCATTCTCTTCGTTCTGTTCACAGCCGCTCACTTGATCGCAGTCGCGGCGACGCTCACCGGCTCTCCCTTCGGCTCGTGCGGACTAGGGGGTGCGCCTTTGTTCGCGATCCTGTGGGCAGGTATGTTCGTCTCGTACAAGAAAAGGAACCGAGACCAGACCGGCAACTGCGCCCACTGCGGCTGGAAATTGCGACCGCCGGGGTCACGGATGTGTTTCATCTGCGGGGCCTATCAGCGCGGCTTCTGCCCGGAGTGCGGCTACGACCTGACGGGCAACGTCAGCGGGCGCTGTCCGGAGTGCGGGGAGGAGATCAGCCCGCGAGGGAAGTAACACG
>JBHHZX010000294.1:0-5163 GCA_046758265.1 Phycisphaerae bacterium | reverse complement strand
CAATTCCCGCCGCCCTTTCCGCCGGTTATATCACTCGGGTTCGACATGGCGGTTCCGGCACGTCGCTTCCAACGCTCCGTTGCGCGCCCCGCTCAGGGGCCAATTCCTGTAGCGTCGGACGTCCCAGTCCGACGTTTTCCCCTTGTTGGCGCCGCCGCGCCGGACAGGGAGGGCCAGCGGTACCGCCTTGCAAGGAACCCGCAAAGCGCGGAGCCGACACTATAGCGGCGAACAGCCACCCGTTGAAACGAGGACCGGGACCTCGCCGCTCGCGCTGGTTCCTCCGTGGGCGGGTTGCGGTATGATTCCTTCGTGCCGAGCCCGGCTAACGCTCATCGGCGGACCGTGTCCACGCTGTAAACGGGATCCCTCCGCCCACTGCAACGGCGGGCTCACCGAACTGAACATTGATTAAGAGGAGCGACCCATGGGCGTCCGACACGCGACCGGAATCACAATCGCACTCATCGTGGCCGTGGGCTCAGCATCCGCCCAGGACATTGCCGAAGCGCAAAAGAAGCTGCTCAGCAAACGCGCCGCCGAGGCCGATGCCTACCGCAAACTCGCCGAGGCGGTCTACGGTCTGCAAATCAGCTCGCGCACCTACGTGAAGGACTACGTCGCCGAATCCGACGACATCCGCAGCAGCGTGGACGAGTTCATCCGCGGCATCCGGCTCGGCGAGCCGGTCTGGTACGAGGACGGCTCGTGCGAGGTGCCGGCGGAGGTCACCGTCGCGAAGGTCGTCGAAACCCTGCGGAGCGCGCACGATCGGCACTACCGCGGGGACAGCGTCAAGAGCAGCGATTTTGAATCGATTACACGGCGGATCGAGAAAAGGGTGATCAAGGTGCTCGGGATGGGGGCCCCGCGCGAGGACCTGCCGCCCGACCTGCCCGAGGGTGTCGCGGAAATGCTCGGCCCGCCGCCCGGCAGCGCCAGCGCCGGCCCGCCTCCCATCCCTGACATCTGGAAACAGGTCGGCCCGCAAGCGCGCCTGATGGCCGGGGGCGCCGCCCGCCGGGACGCCCAGCGCCGTCTCGCCGAGCGCATTAAAGGTCTCCGCCTGACCTCAAGGACGCAAGTGCGCGACTTCATGGCCGAAAGCGATGTGATCACTACCGAGCTGAACGCCCACCTGGTCGGTGCCGAACAAGTTGGTCGGCCATATTTGCACCACGACGAGCTGATCGCCGAGGTGAAGATGCGCGTGCCGACCGAACAGGTCATCACGACGATCAAGAGGCTGCACAGCCGGTACTACAAGGGCGACGACATCAAAGGCTCGGACATCGAGAAGATCGTCAAGACGGTAGTCAAAAAGGACTTCGAGGCTACCGGCATGGGTGTGCCGCCCGCCGCATACGTCAAGAAGTACCAGGAGCGCGCCAAAGCCGCGCTGCCGGACTGGTCCATGGGGACAATCGAGGCGGAAGGCACCGCCACCGACGAAGAACTCGCCTCGGCCCAAGGTCGACTCAAGGCGGCCCGAGCGGCCGAGCTGGACGCCCGCCGCAAGTTGGCCGAACGCATTGCCGGTCTTCAGATCGACGCCGAGACGACGGTGCGCGACTTTGCTGCTGCGCACGACGACATCGCGACGCTGATCGATGCGATTATGGTTGACGCCGCGGTGACCAGCACGCGCTTTACGGGCGACACGGCGATCGTCACAGTCAAGGTGCCCGGCATGCGTGTCTGGGGCGTCGTAAACGATGCCCTCAACCACCGCTGAGGGAAACGCGATCGGGATCCTCTAACACCCCGAATCTCACCAAGGAGCTAGGCATGCCAGATCGTTTTCGCCGCATGATCTTGGCAATCTGTGCGATGCTGGTGCTGGTCCTGTTCACCGGCTGCACGCAAAACGAACGCCAAGAGATGCGCGTCGAAGAGGAACAGCGTGAAGGCGAAGTGGTCGAAGACGCCCCCGGCAAAATGATTGTCGAATAACGCCGGCGGACGGTAAGCCTGTTGCCAATGGGGTCGATCAGCCGGGTGCACACAACCCACAGAACTCTGTACGTCTGGAGCGCCGGACCCTCGAGCTTCACGCGCTTCGCCGCTCTGATGATGGTCGGCGCCGCATTGTCCTTGTGCGCTGATCAGGCCGGACGCGCCCAACCGACCGGCCCGCTAACACCCGCAGACCGCAGCTTCGTTGAGCGCCTGTCGTTCGCCCGCGCCCGTGCCAATCTCTATGACCAGGTCGAAGGCCTGCCGCTGAAAACCGATCTCACCGTCGGTAAATGGGCCATGCAAGACGTCACTCGGCACCGCGAGTTCCGCCTGTGGGTCCGTACGCGACCCCGCTACGGCGGCGCCCGCGTCTATTCCGATGCAACCTGTGACGTCGACGTCCGCCTCGCAGCGGACGAGCTGGCGACGCAGTTGGTTACGCTCGCTGAGCAGCACCCGCGGGGTCAAGGCCCGGCGCTCGCCACCGCCGACATCATGAAGGCCGCGCGCAAGTGGCCGGTCCTGTGGGGGACCGGCAGCGCTGCGCTCACCGAGAAGGTCCGCACCCGCAAGCCCACCGGCTGGGAGGACATCACCTTCGAGGGCATCCAGCTCGCCCGGCGCGCGGCGGCGGCGGATGCCATCCATGCCCTGCTCGAACAAGCCGGACGCTTGAAGGTGACCCCGGCCCGCCGGCTCCACGAATTCTTCGAATCTGACGACGACGTGTTCGAAGCCGTTTATGAGGCTGTCACGGACGCGGCAAGCACCGTGGTCGAAAACGCGCTGGACCAGGTCGCCGTCGCCCAGGCCCGACTCGGCATGACCGAGCTGATCCACATCCTGACCGACGTCCACCAGAAGCACTACCATGGTGACCTGTTCCACGCCCCGGACTTTCGCGAGATGGCCTTGAGTGCAAGGCAGTCAGAACTGCGGGCACAGGGGCTTGCGACGCCGCCGAACCGCTACCGTCAGCGGGAGCCCTATGTGTTGATCGAGCTGGACACCCCCCCGTGGGCCGCTACCTCGCTCGGCGCCACGGGGCGCTACGACCCGAACGACGACGAGGACTTCTCACGGGAGGTCCGCCGCGAGCTCGCCCGCTTTGACGGCATGGATGCCCTGCGGAAAAAAGTCGAGGCGCTGCTCATCAAGGACCGCGTGACGGTCGAACAGTTGCTGGGCTATCGGCGTGAGCTGAAAGACGACGTCGTCATCTTCCTGAGCAGGGCGCGGGTTGTCGGGCGACCCCACACCGAACCCGACGGAACACTGACCGTCCGCGTCGAATTGCCGCT
The DNA here is from genome assembly GCA_046758265.1 of Phycisphaerae bacterium. Taxonomy (GTDB): domain Bacteria; phylum Planctomycetota; class Phycisphaerae; order UBA1845; family Fen-1342; genus JALSRY01. The sequence goes on along the minus strand of JBHHZX010000294.1, from coordinate 1,903 downwards.
CGAGCGGTTGTGGAAGATCGTTCGCCGCGGCATGCAACGCGTCGAGGTCGACCCGTCCGAGGACGAGGCAACGGGCAACCGACCCGCGCAAGGGGTCCCGCCGTGAAAGCCATCGTGATGTGTCTTGCCGCTCTATTGGCGACGCTGCCGGCAATAGGCCAGCAAACGCCGCCGGCTCGCAACACCGCTCAGCCAAGCGAGCCCAAGACCGTTCGGGTGACGGCCGAGGGCTACAACCGCGACGACGCGCTCAAACGGGCCCTGCGCAAGGCGCTCGAACAAGGTGCGGGCGTGCAGATCGCCGCTTACTCGCAAGTTGCGAACTACGAGCTGATCCGCGACACGATCTATAGCCGCGCTGCCGGCATCGTCAGCGACTACCGCATGCTCGAGGAAAAGCCCGGCGCCGGCGGCACGGCCATCGTCACGATCGAGGCGACCGTCCGGCCAGATGTCGTCGCCGCCACCTGGGGCGAGGTCCAAAACCTGCTCGACCAGCTCGGCCGGCCCAAGATCATGGTCTGGATCGACGAGCACATTGACGGCCGGCTTCAGAAAGACTCGATCGTGGCCGGCCGCATCGAAGAGCTGTTCACCAAGGCCGGCTTCGACTTGGTGGCCAGGCAAGCGATCGATGACATCCGACGCCGCGCCCGGGCGGAAGCCCGCGCGGAAGGCAACGCCGCCAAGCTCGCGCAGCTCGCCAAGGACGCCGGTGCTCACATCCTGATCCGCGGCACGGCCAACGCCAACCGCGCGGGGCTCGAAAAGCTCTACGACATTCCGGCGGCGTTCTACAACTGCGACGTGCAGGCCCGCGTTTACTACACCGACACCGGCAAGCTGCTGGCGAGCGAGTCGCTGCCGCAGACACGCGCCGGCGTGCGCTCGCGGAAGGAGTTCAGCCCACAGGCCGCCCGTGCGGCTCTCGTCAAGGCCACCTTCCCCGAGGCCGAGAACCCGGCCCTGCCGCCGCCACTCGCCGACCGCATCTACCACGCCGTCATGGAGCAGTGGTCGACGCAGATCACCGCCGGCGGCGACATCGAGCTGGAAGTCCAAGGCCTTGACTTCAGGAGCTACCTGAAGATCAAGAAGGCCCTCGCGGACGTCGAGCACGTCAGGAAGGTCGACGGCGACTTCACGAAGGGCATCGCCACGTTTCGCGTCAGGGCCGACCTTTCCGCCGAGACGCTCGCCGAGCAGCTCACCGAGCCGCCGTTCGAGCAGTGGCTGGAAGTCACCGACCTCAAGCTCAACCGCATCGAAGCCAAGGCCGTCGTACGGCCGTAGCGGCCGACGCAGGGTTCAGGGTTCGGGGTTCAGGGTTCGGACGTACCGTCCGGGCTCCGTCCCGGACGTGTGGTGTGGGACCGGTTTTTAACCGGTCGATCGTAGCGGCCGACCCCCGTGTCGGCCGATGTAGCAGCGGGCGCATCGCCCGCCGTCGATGTACCGGCCGGGTCCCGCATGGCCGATTCGAGCCGCGACGCGTCAGCGAGCAGAGTGTAGCGTCCGGGCTTCGTCCCGGACGTGCGGTCGTAGCGGCCCACGCCTCGCCGGCCGTAGGTCGTACCGTCCGGGTCCCGTGCCGGCCGTCGCCGTAGCGTCCGGGCCCTGCACCGGACGTCGCATGCCTTGTGTGGCACCGGTGTCCCGCCGGTGGACTCGCAGGCAAGTCGTGTAGGTCGGGTTCTCGACCCAACGCTTCGTCGTTGGCAACGTGTGTGTCGGGTCCGTTGAGCCGAGGTGCGTGGTTTGTCGTGCGCGGGTTGGCCCCGCGCTGGCGCTTGCGGTTCGGGTTGGGAGGACCGAGTGGAGGCCGGGTGGCAGAGTCCACCGGCAAGATGCCGGTGCCACACCACAAGGCCGGGACGGAGCCCGGACGCGCCCTTCGGGGGGC
>JBHHZX010000293.1:0-5175 GCA_046758265.1 Phycisphaerae bacterium | reverse complement strand
TACGTAAGAATGCGGCATACTTCCGCCCCAGAGAGAACGCGAAGCCTACCCAATGCGCACCTCGATCGGGGTGACGTAGACTTCCGAGCGCAGGCGCTGGCGGACTTCCGACGGGTCGGCCGTCTCGAAGAACAGCTCGACCGCCTCCACCAAGTTGCGTCGCGCTTCCTCTACCGTGCCGCCTTGGCTGGCAATGTCCAGCTCAGGGCACAACGCCACGTATCCGTCGCCCTCGCGTTCGATCACGCCGGTAAGTTGCCGAACTTGCTTCATGTTCTTCACCCGTTAGGCAGCTTCGGTATGGGATGGCCCGTAACAGTCCGGCGGGCACAAGGCCCATTTTCCTTCCTGCAATCCTAGCCGGCAACAGACTAACCGCCAGTTCCTAGTCGTCGTTTCCTAAAAGATCCGCCGGGAGTCCAACAAGATACAGATCGGCCCGTCGTTTACCGCCGCGACCCGCATGTATGTCGCGGAGCGGCTGGTTTCGGTGCGTCAGGCTTTCCATTCGCTTTCGGGAATCTCAGCGCCCTTCAGGATGTTCCGCAGCGTCCCAAGCGGCAGCGGACGACCGCGATGCTGCGGAACGATCACCTGGAGCCCCCGAGCGCCGTTGCGCCACTTCCGATGGCTGCCCTTCTGCGAAACCAGTTCAAACCCATGACGGCCCAGCAGCGCTTCAACCTCCCGGGCGGTCATCCGCCGCACGCGATCACCCATCAGACAACGATTTCACGCGTGACGGCGCCGGGGTTCAGGTCGATCGGGTCTGGTTGGAGGTAAAGCTCGATGGCTTCGCGGACGTTCGCCAGCGCCTCGTCCTCTGTCTCGCCCGCGGAGGCGCAGCCGGGCAGTTCCGGGCACCAGGCGGCCCAATCACCGGTCTCGCCGTCGCGTTCAAGAATAACGCGCCATCTCATACGGTTACGCTCCACGTGCGCTCAATTCACGATCGGCCGCACACCGCGGCCGATTATGCATGATTCTCGCGTTCAGGGCCACGGAAAGCAATCGTGTTCTGGGTTTTCCGCAGGAAACTCTGAGCCGCGAATGCTGTCCGTCTGTCAGATCACCCGCCGGGAGTCCAACAGGATGCAGATCGGGCCGTCGTTGACGGCGGCGACGCGCATGTAGGCCGCGAAGCGGCCGGTTTCGACGTGCAACCCGTGGTCGCGGATCGCGTCGGCGAGCTTCTCGATGAGCGGTTCGGCGACTTCGCCGGGTGCGGACGAATCGAACGAGGGGCGTCGACCTCTGCGGGCGTCCGCGTGAACGGAAAAGGCGCTGACCAGCAGCACGCCACCGCCCACCTGGCCCACGTCGAGGTTCATCTTGCCGTTATCGTCGGGGAAGATGCGCAGGTGAGCGACCTTGTCGGCGATGTAGCGGACATCTTCGTCGGTGTCGTCCGGTGCCGCCGCGGCGTAGACGAGCAGCCCACCGGTGACCTGCCCGGCGGTGGTCTGGCCATTGTTGTCGTCGATAACCTTCACCGTCGCACGGCATACGCGTTCAACGACTGCTCTCACCCGTTTACTCCTCGCGATTGGTGTCCCCCACGGCTGAAGCTATGGGCCACCCGGCCCGGCCCGCTTTCGTTCACATGGTCTCCAGGTCTCGCACTACAGTGGCTTGTCGGCCGCCTCACTGTGCAGCCGGATGGTCTTGCGCGTCAGGTCGTGGTAGGCCGTAACGTAGCGCACCGTTCGCGACCGCGCCCGCATGACTACCGAATGCGTCATGGCGGTCTTTCCGTCCACGCGCACGCCGCGGAGCATCGCGTTGTCCGTGATGCCGGTCGCGACGAAGACGATGCCGTCGCCGCGGGCCATGTCCTCCGAGGTATACACGCGTTGAAAGTCGGCTTCGCCGTAGCCCTGCGCGGTGAGGGCCTCTCTCTCGGCGTCGTCGCGCGGCCACATCCGCGCCAGGATTTCGCCGCCGAGGCACTTGATGGCGGCGGCGGCGGTTACGGCCTCGGCGGAGCCTCCGACCCCCAGGTAAACGTCCACGGTGCTGTCCGGCATTGAGGGCGCGATCGCACCCGCGACGTCGCCGTCACCGATCAACCGGATGGCGGCCCCGGTGGTGCGGACGTTGCGGATCAGCTCCTCGTGGCGCGGGCGGTCGAGCACACAGACGACCAAATCGCGGACGCGTTTGCCAAGCTTGAGGGCGACGAGCTCGAGGTTCTGCTCGACCGGGACATCAAAGCGTACCGACCCGGTGCTCTCCTTGACCTTCGGACCGACGGCGATTTTCTCCATGTAGTAGGTCGGCACCGCGGCCAGCGCCCGTTGATCCACCGATTCGGTCTTGGCCGCCGCGATGACGCTCAGCGCCCCAGGCAACCCCTTCGACGTCAGGGTCGTCCCGTCGATCGGATCGAGTGCGATGCTGACCGCGGGCGAGCCGGGCTTCCACGTGCCCAGGCGCTCGCCGACGAAGATGCCGGGGGCCTCGTCCTTGATACCTTCGCCGATCGTGCAGGTGGCCGACATATCGACCAAATTGAGCATACCGCGGATGGCGTCGGTGGCGGCCGCGTCCGCAGCTTCTTTGTCCCCCTTGCCGATCCACTTGAACGCGTTCAGCGCCGCGGCCTCCGATGCGCGCACCAAGTCCAATCCAATCAGTCTCTCCGGTTCCAGGCCGCCGCCAAATGCTTCGATTTCCTCTGGCATGGTTTGCACCCTCTTGGTGACGGTGTTCGGCTTGGTCGCGCATCCGCACCAGGCACGGGAACCTGCAATATATCTACCCTGCTCGCCGACCCCATTATGGAAGGTAACACGCGGGTGTGCACGCGACAAGCGCGGGGCAGGGCCCGTGGCAGGCGAGATCCGAACGGCTCCTTTGTTCCGTTGCGCCGCCGGTGAACTCTGCCTGTTGCTGATTAACGACGCCTGAATCACAGTGCGCGATCGTGCGCCGCTAATCAGAACCGCGAGCGCAAGCGAGCGGGCAATGCCCCGCGCTCGCGCTTGGGGTTCAGATCAACGCGCTGCCGAATCGCGCACGGTTATTTCGCGTGCGGCCCGGATACCTGCGTCGGTTTTGCTGGACGCACTTGATTCTTCGGCGATTGGTGTTGGCGGGCACGGGGTTTTGCAGCGCGGGCGCTCGTTACTCGGCAAACCAGCGCAACGGTTTCCGCGGCTGTATGTCGCAAGTTCGCGTCCTGCCGGGCGCGTTCCTGCCTTCCCCTGCGACACGCCGGTCCGCGACATGGCCCTGAAGTCGCTTCGTTATTGTGTAAACGCCGAAGGGGGACAGGGCGTTGGGTACCTGGCCGTGATCAGCCGCACTGCCGAGACGGCGGTGTAAGCCCGGGTAACCGCTGCAGGGTGTTTGAAAATGCCTCAGCGGCGATAGAATGCGTCGCTGACCGGGCCGAAGCTCATTGGAGTCGAAAAGATGCGAAGAATCCTGATACTGCTGGGGTTTCTGGGTGCGCTGAGCGTTGTGGCGGAAGCCGAGCAAGGCTCGCGGTCGGCCGACCACGAGTTCCGCGTGCTTCGTGACGCGTATCTCGCGAAGTTCAAGCCGCTTTGGCTTCAGTCGCAAGCTGCCTGGTGGGAGGCGAATACGACCGGCTCGGAGGCGGCTTTCGCTCGCAAGAAAACCGCCGACAAAGCCCTGGTCGAGCTGCACAGCGATGGGGGCATGTTCGCGCGTATCAGTGCCCTGAGAGAGCAAGGGCGGGTTTCCGACCCGGTGCTGCGCCGGCAGCTCGACGTCATGTACCGCACGTTCCTGCCGGGCCAGGCCGACACGGATTTGCAGAAACGCATCGTTGAGCTGGAAAGCGACGTAGAACAGATCTTCAACACGCACCGTAGTCGTGTCGGCGAAAGGGTGCTGACGGAAAACGACGTCCGGGAAATCGTCGCCACGACGACAGACCCCTCCGAGACGGAAGTTGCGTGGAAGGCTTACATGCAAGTCGGCCGGAAGGTCGAGGCCAAGCTCAGCGAACTCGTACGCCTGCGGAACGAAATGGCCCGCCAGCTCGGCTTTCGAAGCTACTACTCCATGAGGCTGGTGCTCCAAGAGATTGACGAAGAGGAGCTTTTCCGACTTTTCGATGAACTCGACGCGCTCACCCGCGAACCGTTCGCCGAGCTCAAGCGTGAAATTGACGCGGCCCGGGCGGCACGCTTTCGGATCCCCATTGCCGAGCTGCGGCCGTGGCATTACGGCGACCTGTTCTTTCAGGAAGTCCCCGGCGGCCGGGACGTGGATCTGGACGAGCTGTTTAAGGACGCAGACCTGGTCGGGCTGGCCAAAACGTACTACGCCGGCATCGGCCTGCCGTGTGGCGACGTTCTCGCGCGCAGCGATCTGTATGAGAAGCCGGGCAAGAGCCCGCACGCCTTCTGTACGGACCTGGACCGGGCCGGCGACATCCGCGTGCTGTGCAATCTCAAGCCCAACGCCTACTGGGCGGACACGCTGCTGCACGAATTGGGGCACGCGGTGTACGACAAGTATATCCGCCGGGATGTGCCGTTCCTGCTGCGTCAGGCGTCGCACGGCATCACCACGGAAGGGATCGCCATGATGTTCGGTGCGCTGGTGAAGAACGAGGACTGGCTGACGGGGGTTCTCAAAGTCGACCCCAGGCAGGCCGCACGCGTCGGCCGCGCCGCCCGCGAATCGTTGCGCGCGGAGAAGCTGATCTTCAGCCGCTGGACACAGGTGATGGTGCGGTTCGAGCGCGGCATGTACACCAACCCGCAGCAGAATCTCGGCAAGCTCTGGTGGGGTCTGAAGAAGCGCTACCAGCTACTCAATCCGCCGGAGACGGTCGATCGCCCGGATTACGCGGCCAAGGCCCATATTCTCACGACGCCCGTGTATTACCATAACTACCAGCTGGGCGATCTGTTCGCCGCACAGGTGAGGCACCACCTCGCCCGCGAGATTCTGGGCCTTGAAGGTCCGAACGAGACCAGCTTCCGCGGGCGGCCGCTGGTCGGCGCGTACCTGTGCGAGAAGATCTTCGGCCCGGGGAACCTTGATTCGTGGAACGAGCTGACCGAGCTGGCGACCGGCGAGCCGCTGACGGCCAAATACTTCGCGGAAGGGTTCATTGAGTAGGGGTTCTCACGCGGCACCGAAGCCCGGTGTGGCTTACGATTCCGGACAGCGTTCATGATTCACCCTTCGCAG